>NZ_JBDGLI010000021.1:0-109781 GCF_057655955.1 Pseudomonas sp. Soil_N_39 | reverse complement strand
GGCTGACACACCGCTTTCGCGAGCAAGCCCGCTCCCACAGTTGTTTTGGGTTGGTTTCAGCATTTGCATACGCCACAAAACCGCTTTCCTTTCAGGCATCAAGGAGATTCAGTTTGTCCTCTCCCATCCCGGTCACCATCCTCAGTGGCTTCCTCGGCGCTGGCAAGACCACGCTGTTGCGCCATCTGCTCAAGGCTGAGCACGGCTTGAAAATCGCCGTGATCGAGAACGAATTCAGCGATGCCGGTATCGACACCCAGCTGCTGGGCGACGAGCCGGTGCAAGTCATGACCCTGGCCAACGGCTGTGTGTGCTGCACCATTCACACCGACCTGACCAAGGCCCTGTACCTGTTGCTCGAGCGGCTGGACAGCGGCGAAATCGCCTTCGACCGCCTGGTCATCGAGTGCACCGGCCTGGCTGATCCGGCCCCGGTGGCGCAGACTTTTTTCCTCGACGAGGACCTGCGCGAGCGCTATATCCTCGACGGGATCCTGACCCTGGTGGACGCCGCTCACGCCGACATCCACCTGACCCAGGCCATCGCCCAGGCCCAGGTCGGGTTTGCCGACCGCCTGCTCCTGAGCAAGACCGACCTGGTGAATGCCGCCCAAGTCCAGGCCCTTGGCGAACGTCTGACGCGCATCAACCGGCGGGCGCCGATCAGGGTGGTCGAACACGGCAAGATCGACCTGGCCGAGCTGCTCGACATTCGCGGTTTCAATCTCAATGCGGACCTGGGCGCAGGGTTCAGCCTGCGACCGGTGGGCAAGGCAACCCCGGGTGATCGCATCAGCAGCCTGGTGCTGCGCACCGACAAGGCGCTGGATATCGACAAGCTCAGCGAGTTCATGAACCAGTTGCTGGAAGACCACGGCAAGCAATTGCTGCGCTACAAAGGCGTGCTGAACATCGCCGGCGAACCCCGCCGACTGGTGTTCCAGGGCGTGCTCAAGTTGTACGGTTTCGATTGGGACACCGAATGGGCGCCCGACGAAGCCCGGGAAAGCGTGATCGTGTTCATCGCCGACGAACTGCCCGAAGAGAAGATCCGCGCCGGTTTCGAAGCCGCACTACTTTGACAGCTCCGTACTTGAGGTCACCAGCAGCGTGCGGCTAGCTCTTATCGTGGCGAGGGGATAAATCCCCTCGCCACAACCGTTATGCGATCAGCAGTTTTTGCTCCAGATGGTCCAGGTGCTCGTCCATCAGCCGCACCGCTTCATTGACGTTGCGGCCTTCCACCGCGTCGATGATCGCCAAGTGTTCCTGCCAGGCGCAATGTCGACGGGATTTGACCTCATGTCGCGCCAAGGCCAACGAGGTCAACGGCACCAGGCTGCCGAGAAATTGCCTCAACGGCGCATTGCCGGCCATGGCGGCCAGTTGCAGGTGAAACTCGCCGGACAGGCGTATCGCCGGGCCACGCTCGCCGCGGTCCAGGCAGTGCTGTTCCTGTTCCACCAGATCCCGAAGGCGTCGTAGATCCTGCGGTTGCGGCGCCTTGCAAGCCAGGCGCACCAGGGTTTGCTCAGCCAGGCGGCGAGCATGAAGGATCTGCCGGGTCTGCTCCAGGTCCGGTGCGGCGACTTGTGGCCGGTGGTTGGGCCGCAATATCACCACTTGCTGGTGGGACAGGCGCGCCAGGACACGGCGAATGATGCTGCGGCTGACACCGAATACATCTCCCAGGCTTTCCTCGGTGAAGCGGCTGGCCGGGGCAATGCGTTGTTCGAGGATGGCGTCGAAGATCCGCGGGTAGATATCGTCCACCGACGGTTTGCCGATCCGCCCGGGCAGGGGCAGGGCGGCGAGTACATTGCGGTTATGTTGATGGGAAACGAGATTATTCATGGCGGTCTCCGCAGACCCAGGCTCAAGTGCCGAGGTTATCGTCCGGAATATTCAATTCGATGCCCATGCGCTGGCCTTCCCGAAGAATGTGCCGGCGCATTTCGGCGCTGGCCTGGGCGCTGTTCTTGCCACGGATGGCACGGACCACCGCTTCGTTCTCTGTCAGGCGTTCGGCCAGGTGCTCGGGCGAGTTGCGCAACACATCGGCGCTTTGCTTGAGGGCGTTGCTGGTCTGCTGGACCACGTTCTGGAAGATCGGGTTGGACGTCAGGGCAAACAATTCTTCATGGAAGGCGATGTAGGCGTTGGCGCAGGCGTCGCTGTCGTTGGCTTCCAGGGCTTCGCGCATGTCCATGAGGGTCAGGCGCAACTGGCCGACTTCCTTGCTGCTGATGGACTGGGCCACCAGGCCGACGATGAAGGGTTCCAGGGTGTAGCGCAGTTGCAGCAGGTCTTCCAGGCTCGCGCCGGCCATGGCACTGCCTTCAATGGCGGCATCGCCGGGATTGGCCTCCAGCACCACGACGCCCTTGCCCGGCATCGAGCGCACCAGTCCCAGAGTTTCCAGGACAATCACCGCTTCACGCAGGCTGGGTCGGCTGATACCCAGTTGCTCGGCCAACTCGCGCTGGCCGGGCAGCATGTCGCCTGAGCGCCACTGGCCCCGGGCGAGGGCGGCGCGGAGTTTCTCCACCACGGAATTGACGACGGTCGATGAGCTGATCACATGTGACTCCTTGGAAATCAATCAGGCGATGCCGGCTCGCGGGCCGGCATCGCCATCTTTCAGAATTGCTGGTGATGGGCACTGCCCACCGGTTTTCTGGGTTGGAAGGTATAGCCTTGTTGGCCTGACAGCACCTTGCGCGCCCGAGGCACATCGATGTCTTTTTCCCAGCGGGCAATCGCCACGGTCGCTACGCAGTTGCCGATCAGGTTGGTCAGGGCCCGGCCAATGCCCATGAACCAGTCCACGGCCAGCACCAGCACCAGGCCGACCACCGGGATCGCCGGGATCGCGGTCAGCGTCGCCGCCAGGATCACCAGCGCCGAGCCGGGAATCCCGTGGGCGCCCTTGGAGGTGATCAGCGAGACCAGCAGGATGGTCAGCAGATCGCTCAGGGCCAAGGGCGTACCGGTGGCGTTGGCAATGAAGACAATCGCCAGGGTCAGGTAGATCGAAAAACCGTCCAGGTTGAACGAGTAACCGGTTGGAATCACCAGGCCCACGGTGGAGCTGCCAATCCCCAGGTGCTCGAGCTTGCGCATGATTTGGGGCAGCACGGCGTCGGACGACGCGGTGCCGAGGACGATCAGCAGCTCTTCGCGCAGGTATTTGAGAAACGGCAGCATCGGCAGGCCCGACGCACGCATCACCAGACCGAGGATCAGCGTGACGAAGGCGATGCAGGTCAGGTAGAACAGGCCGACGAGGCTGCCCAGGTGCTGCAGCGAGTCCAGGCCATATTTGCTGGTGGTAAAGGCAATGGCGCCGAACACACCGATAGGGGCCAGGCGCACGATCATGCCCATGATGCGGAAGATCACATGGCTGAGTTCGTTGATCAGCCGCGAGATGCCGCTAGCTGCATCGCCCACCAGGTTCAGCGCGCTGCCGAACAGCACCGAAAACAGCAGGACTTGCAGAATGTTGTTTTCAGCAAAGGCGCCGATCACCGAGGTTGGGATCAGGTTCATCAGGAACTGGGTGGTGGTAACCATGTGCTGGCCGCGCTGGGCGATATCGTTCACGTCCGCGCTGGAGAGCTGCTCCAAGTGGATGTTCGCGCCGCTGCCAATGCCGGTGCTGAAAGCCAGGACCAGGCCGATGACCAGGGCGATGGTGGTGAGGACTTCGAAGTAGATGACCGACTTGAGGCCGATGCGCCCGACTTTCTTGAGATCACCGGCGCCGGAGATGCCACTGACCACCACGCAGAATACGATCAGGCCGATGAGCATCTTGATCAGCTTGATGAAGCCGTCGCCGAGGGGTTTGAGCTGTGCAGAATATTCGGGAAGGGTAAGCCCACAGACGATGCCGAGCACCAGTCCGAGGACAACTTGTAGGAAGATCGACCGCGAGCACCATTTGAGCATGGGAGGGATTCCTGGTTCGGTGTCCTTGTTCGCCAGGGAGGCTGGCGTCGGGACTTCATTATTGTGGTCTTACCGGTTTGTCCAGTTCAGGCGCAGTCTAGGCGCTGTTTTCGCGGCTGTGCAAGCCCGATGGCGACGGTTTGGCTTTACCGGTCTTACCAGTTGCGGTGAAAACCCTGTGCTTGAGCCTTTTCCTGGCTGAAAAAAATTTTGCCGCCAGATGCCTAAGTGAGGAGATACACAAGACTGTGGCGAGGGAGCTTGCTCCCGTTGGGCTGCGCAGCAGCCCCAGGATGTTGCGGTCGCTGCGCAACCGAGCGGGAGCAAGCTCCCTCGCCACAGGGGGGGTTACTGCCTTGCATTAAAATGCTCTACGGGTATTTGTCTCAAAGGACGCTCAGAATGAACATCGCTTTTGACTGTTCTTCCGTCTCGGCAAGATAGAGATAAGGCGAGCCCCGTAGCCTTAATCCCCCCACATGTTTTCTATTGGCCGTCATGAGCGAAATGCGGGTGTGACCGGGTTTGATAGTTTCCGGCGTGATGACCTTCTGTTGAAAGTCCATCAGGTTAAAAATCGTCGGGTTTTTAGTATTGGCATCCTTTGCGCCAAGTATTTCAAACCAGCTTTTGCTGATTAACTTGTTGTAGTAATCGCCGGTATTTTTTATGGTCAGGAGATAACCGCCCGCCATATGCCGGAAATGCAGCCGCAAGGGCTCACCGCGCGTCCTCGGGTCTTCGGCGCGCATGCCAAGCAGGTGTGAATGATCTTGGGTCTGGGGTTTGCCGGTATAAAATCCACCGCTGAAAGAACTGACCGTCGCCAGCGCCGGTTTGCCATGCAGCCTTTCCAGTAGATTGATGTGAGCGCTAAACATATCAAGTGTTGCATAAAAGGAATGTTCACTGTCCATGTGAATATTGACTCCTGAAGTGAGTGATCAAGTTAAAGGTGGAAGACGCTGGATCTTATTGAGTTATTAATCACTTGTGGGGTTGTCTGTATTGCAGGACGTTAACGGATGGCTGGCGTTAGTTGTTTGATCGTATGTTTTGCTCGTCAATAAAAAAGGCCCGCATCTTTCGATGCGGGCCTTTTTGGCTACGCGTTGGCGAGCTGATTAAGCGCCGTATACCGGCAGCTTCTTGCAGATAGCCTTGACCTTCTCACGCACGGCGTCGATGACCGCTTCGTTGTTCAGGTCCGCCAGGATGTCGCAGATCCAGCCGGCCAGTTCCTTGCACTCGGCTTCCTTGAAGCCGCGAGTGGTCACGGCCGGGGTGCCGAAGCGCAGGCCCGAAGTGACGAACGGGGAGCGTGGGTCGTTGGGCACCGAGTTCTTGTTCACGGTGATGAACGCCTTGCCCAGCGCCGCGTCAGCGTCTTTGCCGGAGATGTCCTGCTTGATCAGGGACAGCAGGAACAGGTGATTCTCGGTACCGCCGGACACCACGTCGAAGCCGCGCTCGATGAACACGCCGGCCATGGCCTTGGCATTCTTCACCACTTGTTGCTGGTAAGCCTTGAACTCAGGTTGCAGGGCTTCCTTGAAGCAGATCGCCTTGGCGGCGATCACGTGCTCCAGCGGGCCACCCTGGGCGCCCGGGAAGACGGCGGAGTTCAGCTTCTTCTCGATGTCGGCATTGGCACGAGCCAGGATCAGGCCGCCACGTGGACCGCGCAGAGTCTTGTGAGTGGTGGTGGTGACCACGTCGGCGAATGGCACCGGGTTCGGATAGACGCCTGCGGCAACCAGGCCGGCAACGTGGGCCATGTCGACGAACAGGTAGGCACCGACCTTGTCGGCGATTTCGCGGAAGCGCGGGAAGTCGAGGATCTGCGAGTAGGCGGAGAAACCGGCCACGATCATTTTCGGCTTGTGCTCGAGGGCCAGGCGCTCGACTTCGTCGTAGTCGATCAGGCCGTTGCCGTCGATGCCGTACTGGATGGCGTTGTACAGCTTGCCGGAGGAGGAAACGCTGGCGCCGTGGGTCAGGTGACCGCCGTGGGCCAGGCTCATGCCCAGGATGGTGTCACCGGCCGACAGCAGCGCCAGGTACACAGCGGCGTTGGCTTGGGAGCCCGCGTGTGGCTGGACGTTGGCGTAATCGGCGCCGAACAGTTCCTTGGCGCGGTCGATGGCCAGTTGCTCGACCACGTCGACATACTCGCAACCACCGTAGTAGCGCTTGCCCGGATAACCTTCGGCGTACTTGTTGGTCAGTACCGAGCCTTGAGCTTCCATCACCGCGGGGCTGGTGTAGTTTTCCGAAGCGATCAGCTCAATGTGCTCTTCCTGGCGCTGAGCTTCTTGCTCCATGGCGGCAAAGAGATCGGCGTCGTACTTGGCAATAGTCAAATCACGGCTGAACATGGCGGTCCTCAAGGATCGGGGGCAGAAAAGGGGGGCATTCTAACCCAACCGGTTTTGGAAGGCATATGAAAGGAGGTCATGTCGCGGACGAATGGGTTTCAAGCAAGAGGGGCGTTGCCTGTACTGGCCTCATCGCGGGCAAGCCTTGCTCCCACAGAAGCCCGCTTTCCTCTGTGGGAGCAAGGCTTGCCCGCGAGAGGCCGGCCCAGATAGCACAAGGCCTCAGTCGAGCATGAACAACGCATCATTGCTGAACTGCGCTTCGAACCGATTGGCCGGCATCGGCCGGCCGAACAGGTAGCCCTGGACTTCGTCGCAGCCGTGCTCGCGCAAGAAGTCCAGTTGCTCATGAGTCTCGACGCCCTCGGCGATCACCGCCAGGTTGAGGCTGTGGGCCATGGCGATGATCGCCCGGGCGATCTGCGCATCCTGCTCGCCGGACGGCAGGCCGTCGACGAAGGTGCGGTCGATCTTCAGCACGTCGATGGGGAATTGCTTGAGGTAGTTGAGCGATGAATAACCGGTGCCGAAGTCATCGACAGCGATGCTCAGGCCCAGGTTCTTCAACCCGGCCAGGATCTGCATCGCCTCGCTGACTTCGCGCATCAGGATACTTTCCGTCAGTTCCAGCTCCAGGCAAGCCGGTGGCAGACCGGTGCTGCGCAGGATATTGGCGATGCGCGTGCCCAGTTGGCCGTCGGAGAACTGCCGGGCGGAAATGTTGACCGAGACCTTCGGCACCCGGACCTTGGCCTGGTGCCAGGTCCTGAGTTGCCGGCAGGCTTCGGTGATGACCCAGTCGCCGACGTCCACCACCAGCCCGAGTTCTTCGAGTACCGGGATGAAGTCCCCCGGTGGCACCAAGCCACGGCGCGGATGGCGCCAGCGCAGCAAGGCCTCGGCGCCGGTCAGGCGTTTGCCATCGCCGCTGAACTGCGGCTGGTAGTACAGCACAAACTCGTTCTGCTCCAGGGCGTGGCGCAGGTCGCTTTCCAGTTCCAGGCGCTCCAGGGCGCTGGCGTTCATGTCGGCCTGGTAGAACTGGAAGTTGTTCTTGCCACGCTCCTTGGCGTGGTACATGGCCGTGTCGGCGTTCTTCATCAACTGGCTCAGTTCGTTGCCGTCCTGTGGGCTCAGGGCGATACCGATACTGGCGGTGACGAAAAACTCCCGGCCTTCGAGCACGAAGGGCCGAACCAGGCTGGCGAGGATCTGCTCGGCCACGGTGATGGCCCGGTTCAGCGCCATTTCACGGCTGGCGCGTGGTTGCAGCAGCAGGGTGAATTCGTCGCCGCCCATGCGCGCCACGGTGTCGTCGTCGGCGACGCAGCCGAGCAGGCGCGTGGCCATTTCCTTGAGCATCCGGTCACCGGCGGCATGGCCCAGGGAGTCGTTGATCGGCTTGAAACGGTCCAGGTCGAGGAACATCAGCACGACCCAGGTCTTCTGCCGCTCGGCCGACTGCAGTGCGGTGTGCAGGCGATCCTGGAACAGCGTGCGGTTGGGCAGGTGGGTCAGGGCGTCGTAATAGGCCAAACGATGGATGCGCTGCTCGCTGGCCTTGCGTTCGCTGATGTCGCTGAAGAAGCACACATAACTGGCCAGGTCGCCTTCGTCGTCCAGCACGGCGGTGATGCCGACCCAGGCCGGGTAGTGTTCGCCATTGCGGCGTTTGAGCCAGACCTCGCCTTCCCAGGTGCTGTGCTGCTGCAACTGCTTGAGCACGTAGCGCAAGTGGGCTTCCTGCTGCTCGTCCACGGTCAGCATGTTGGGCAACTGGTCCAGCACTTGCGACACGGCATAACCGCTGACGCGACTGAACGCTTCGTTGGCCTGGACAATGTAGCCGGCCGGGTCGGTGATCAGGATCGCCGAGGTCGAGTGCTCGAAGACCGTGGCGGCCATGCGCAGGTCTTTTTCGGCGCGCCGCTGTTGGCTGATGTCGCGGCCGACGCCGAGCACGCCTTCGAATGCGCCGTGTTCATCCCACACCAGCACCAGCCGCAGCTCGATGGGGATCTTGCGCCCGTCGGCACGCAGGCAGTCGAACAGGAACAGCTGGGTCTGCATCTGGTTGCGCAGTTCGGCCAGTTGATCAGGCTTGTCGAGGGCCTTGCTGACGCGGTCCATCAGGCTGTAGATGCCGGTCAGTTGTTGCGGATTGGCGATGATCGATTGCCAGCCGTTCTGGAAAATCCAATCGGCGGTGTAGCCCAGCACCGCTTGCACCGACGGGCTGACATAGTTGAGCGAAAGCTTGTTGTCGGTTGAGAAAATCACATCGCTGATGCTTTCGGCGAGCATCCGATAGCGTTGCTCGCTGTCGCGAAGCGATTCGCTGGCCTCGATCTGCTCGGTGACGTCCTTGGCCACGCCGATGATCCGGGTCACCTGGTCGTGCCGGTCCCGGGCCAGGGCTTGTTCGCGGATGTCGAAACAACGCCATTTGCCATTGCGATGACGAAAGCGCAGTTGGCATTGCAGCAGTTGCGTATAGCCGCCCCGCCGTTGTTCCTGGCGCAGGTTGTGGTAGTGATCGGCGTCGTCGCTGTGCAGCAGGATTTCCCAGAAGTACTCGCCCATCTGGTGCAGTTCGGTGCGGTCGTAGCCCAGGGTCTGACCCAGGTGATGGTTGCTGAAGATCATCCGCTGGCTGATGACGTCCTGCACGTAGAGATGGTCCGGCACGGTGCGTACCACGTCGGACCAGAAACCTTCGCGTTCGAGCAGAGAGAGCTCGATCAGTTTGCGGCTGGTGATGTCGCTGATGCTCAGGATGACCGCGTTACAGTCTTGTTGTTTTTCCGGCAGGCGCAGCACCAGCCACAGGTGCTGGTCGCGGCCATGGGCGTCCTGGAGCTTGATTTCCAGTTCCAGTTGCTTGTGTTGGTCGAGCAACGCTTCGAGCAGTTTCGAGCCGACGGGGTTGTTGTCTGGCGTGCCCTTGCCGACCAACAACTGCCAAGCCTGGGCACAGGAGTCGACGTTGAGCAGTTTCAACGCCATCTGGTTGACTTCGGTGACGTGAACTTCCTGGCGCAATTGTTCGAGTTGGTGAGGGGTTTGCAGCCAGGCGCGCAATTGATCGCCAGTGTGCAGGCCGGCCCGCTCAAAAAAGGCCTTGAGCCCCGACAGGTCCAGCACGCACAGGGCCACGCCGGTGCCTTCGAAAATATCCTGGTAACGTCGTCGACCTTCATGCAACTGCCGCTGGCGTCGGCGCATGTTCAAGAGCGCGATCACCGGCAGCAACGAAAATGCCAGGCCCAGCAGGCACTTGCCGATGAAGGCCGGCAGCAGTTGCTCGATCACCTGGCGACGGTCGAACAGCCCTCGCAGTTGCCAGTCGCTGCTGCTCAGGGGCACGGTCAGTACCGTGTTCTCCAGGTCATCCGGGGACAGATGGGTAGGGCTGCTCGAGGGCAGGCTCTCGTCGCGGCTGACGATCTGCTGGTTGAGACGGTTTTCCACCAGCCACAGCGGGCGTAGCCCCACATCGGCCTGCTTGGTCAGGGTGGCGAAAAAACTCGGGGTCAGACGCAAGGCCCAATAGCCCCGGCTGCTGCCGCTGGCCTGATGCAACAATAGATGAACGACGGAGCCGTCTTCGGCATTGCTGAAGTAATGGGCCTGGGCCCGGCTGCGCCGCACCAGATCAGCCAGGTAATCGGCGTCGTGGCTGTCGGTGTCGCTGTCACTGAGCACTCGGCCGGAAGGGCTCAGCAGTGCCAGGCTGCGTAATTCGGGTAGCGACTGCTGGAGTTTGCGCACCAGGGCCTGCTGTTCGTCGGCACTTTGTGGTTGCTCGACGATTGGTAGCAGATTGAGGGCGATTTGCGCGTTCAGCGCCATGTTCAGGCTGACCTGCGCGGCAAGATCGGCGGTGTAGTCGATGGTGTATTGGCGCTGTTGCTGTTGGGTTTCGCGCAGTTGGTCGAGCAGTTGCCAGAACAGCAAGCCGAGCAACAGCAGCACCAGTGTGGCCAGCGCGCCCTTCAGTGTCCCGCGCAGGGGCGAGCCGGGCACGGCGGTCGGTGCACGAGGGGACAGGGGCGGCGTGACATTAGACAAGCTGGGATCCTGCGGTTTGCTGGACTGGCGCGACACGCACTATAAGCCGGACGCCCGAAGGGCGGCTAGCATGCCTTGACTTGTGGCAAAGTGCCAGCCCCTGGCGGCTGGACCTTGACCGTCGGTTGAGGTAGCTTTGCCGGTCAAACAAGAGCGTTCCAGCTCCAGATCCCCAGGCTCTATCCGCCCGCAGGCATTGATGACCGTCAAGTGCCGGCGCCGCGCATGGCCTGGCTCGTTCTTTTCACCTGTCACTGACGCTAGGTTCACCATGGCTCAATACGTCTTCACCATGCATCGGCTGAGCAAAGTTGTTCCGCCGAAGCGGGAAATCCTGAAAAACATTTCTCTGTCCTTCTTCCCTGGCGCCAAGATCGGCGTACTGGGCCTCAACGGCTCGGGTAAATCCACGCTGCTGAAAATCATGGCCGGCGTCGATAACGAGTTTGACGGTGAAGCCCGTCCGATGCCAGACCTGAACATCGGCTACCTGCCCCAGGAACCTCAACTGGACCCGAGCAAGACCGTGCGTGAAGTGGTCGAGGAAGCGGTCAGCGTGATCAAGGACGCCCAGGCGCGCCTCGACGAGGTCTATGCCGCTTACGCCGACCCGGATGCCGACTTCGACAAGCTGGCCGCCGAACAGGCCAAGCTCGAAGCTATCCTGCAGGCCAGCGATGGCCACAACCTGGAGCGCCAACTGGAAGTCGCTGCCGACGCGCTGCGCCTGCCAGCCTGGGACGCGAAGGTCGAGCACCTGTCGGGCGGTGAGAAGCGCCGCGTGGCCTTGTGCCGCCTGCTGCTGTCGGCCCCGGACATGTTGCTCCTCGACGAACCGACCAACCACCTGGACGCCGATTCCGTCGCCTGGCTCGAACACTTCCTGCACGACTTCCCTGGCACCGTGGTGGCGATCACGCACGACCGGTACTTCCTGGACAACGTCGCCGGCTGGATCCTGGAACTCGACCGCGGCGCAGGCATTCCGTACGAAGGCAACTATTCGGGCTGGCTGGAAGCCAAGTCCGATCGTCTGGCCCAGGAATCCAAGCAGCAGTCGGCCCATGAAAAAGCCATGAAGGAAGAGCTGGAGTGGGTGCGCAAAGGCGCCAAGGCCCGCCAGTCCAAATCCAAGGCACGTCTGCAACGCTTCGAGGAAATGCAATCCCAGGAATTCCAGAAGCGCAGCGAAACCAACGAGATCTACATCCCGGCCGGTCCGCGCCTGGGCGACAAGGTCATCGAGTTCAAGAATGTCACCAAGGGTTATGGCGACCGCGTGCTGATCGACAACCTGTCGTTCTCCATGCCCAAAGGTGCCATCGTTGGTGTGATCGGTGGTAACGGTGCGGGTAAATCCACGCTGTTCCGCATGCTGATGGGCAAGGAAACCCCGGATTCGGGCAGCATCGAAGTCGGCGAAACCGTGCAGTTGGCTTGCGTCGACCAGAGCCGCGAAGACCTGGACGGCAGCAAGACCGTGTTCCAGCAGATCTCCGACGGATCCGACCAGATCCGCATCGGCAATTATGAAATTCCGTCGCGCACTTACGTGGGTCGCTTCAATTTCAAGGGCGGCGACCAGCAGAAGTTCGTCAAGGACCTGTCCGGTGGTGAGCGCGGTCGCTTGCACCTGGCGTTGACCTTGAAGGAGGGCGGCAACGTCCTGCTGCTCGACGAACCGTCCAACGACCTCGACGTCGAAACCCTGCGCTCCCTGGAAGAAGCCTTGCTGGACTTCCCGGGCGCCGCCATTGTGATCTCCCACGATCGGTGGTTCCTCGACCGCGTGGCGACCCACATCCTGGCGTACGAAGACGATTCCCAAGCGGTGTTCTTCGAAGGCAACTACACCGAGTACGAAGCCGATCGCAAGAAACGCCTCGGCGAAGCGGCCGCCCAGCCGCATCGCGTCCGGCACAAGAAACTGGCCTGATTCGGTCGGTTGCAAAAAAACGGAGCCTTCGAAAGGCTCCGTTTTTTTATGGCCGGCGCAAATTCCCTGTGGGAGCGAGCTTGCTCGCGATAGCGCTGGAACAGCCAGCAGAGATGTCGAATGTGAAGCCGCCATCGCGAGCAAGCTCGCTCCCGCAGTTCTTGCAGGCTCCCACAGTGACTGTTAGCCCACTTGAGCGGGCATGGCAAAATCGAGCGAGAGTATGTTGGGGATCGTTGGATCGATCTCATACAGCAAGGCATAACCTGCGCCCGTAATACCAGTCAGCAGGCTGACGTCGGGCACCCGATCGCTGTTGAGAAAGGGGCCTTCGAAAAACTGCCGGGCGACTTCGCCGAGGGCCTGTTTGACCCTGCTGATGCCCTCGGGGTTATCGGCGTGCCGATACAAGTCATACAGGCAGATCAGATTGCCGAAATCGCCATGGCAAAGGTTATAGCCGTCACCCAAGCCATGCTGCCAGAGGTTGTTCTCGCAGCGCTGAATGTCGTCGAGCACCGTCTGCCGGGTGGTTTCGTCCAAGGCATCGCCCATCGACGTCATGAGTTGGCGCCTGGCGATGAGGATGCCACCGTCTCCGTGACACCACTTGGTGGCGTGGTCGACAGGGCCCAGGTCTCTCAGATCCAGCCAGAAACCCTCCCGGCTCAAGCGATTTTCAGCCTCCAGTACCTGGATGGCCAAGGGCACCAGCGCCCTATCGTCGGTCACGTCATAGGCTTTGCACAACGCATGGATGACGCCGGAGAGACCATGGGACAGGCCCGTCAACATGACGGAGCGGTCATCGCGTCGCAGAAGCTGGCCGTCTTCAACCAGGATCTGGTCCTTTATGTAAGCGACCATGCGCCGAATGGCCGGCAGCACATCCGCTTGCGCGGATAACCCATGGATATTGGCCAGCAGCGTCACCGCACCACAACAACCGCCCAGGAAGTCGAAATCGTAGTGTTCAGGCGGTACTTCAATCAGTTGGGTCAGCAAGTCGGCAATTTTTTCGTTGTGTTTCGGATCGCCCGTTATCTGGCGACGATTGATGAGTAGATAGAGATAAGAACCCAGGCCATGGTACGCACTGACGGTCAGGTCGGCTTTGAAGAAGCCAAAATGTTGCTCCAGTGAGGCCAGTACCTAATCCAGAAGTGACAACACGTGCGGTTTGCCGCTCACCTTGAACAGGCTCAGGTAAAACAACCCAATCCCGGCGATACCGGAGTACAGGCCGTGGTCCATTGGCGAGGGGTATTTTCTGTGGGTCGTGGGGTGCGTATGAAACGCCAGCCAACTGACGTCTGTTGCCGTTCCCTTGGTCGCAAGCGCTTCGAGGCGGGAGCTGATGCCGAGTATTGCATCGAGTCGATCCGCTTGGGACGCATTTTTCAGGGAGGCACGTGATGACGGCTGTTCATTTGCCTCTGGATACAAACACATTTCGAGCAGTGTGAGTTGTAATGCCCTGTCGGCTGCAGACAGATTGGCTATTTTCTGTAAGCAGCCTTTTATCGGGGGTTGTACTTTCGTCATGTCTATTGTTTCACCTTGTGCGCTCATCAAAGAGTTGGAGTTGAGCGGCATGGTGAAACACGGAATGCTGGACCTTTGCAGGTCGGCTATTTCATAACGCGGGATGCCCTTTTCCCGATAGGGTTCTTGCAAGTCTTTCCACAGAGTTGCAAGCAGAAGCTCTCGGTCCAGCATGTTTTTCATGAAGCGTGGATGGCGGCTCAGCCCGATAAAGTCCGCATAACGTTGAGAGTTTTTGAACAATACGCGGGTCGATAGCTCGCCTGCGGATTGTTCAAGCATCTGCATAATCGTGTGCCGATGCGTCATCAATTCGCCATAAGCGTATTCAAAGCCGTGGACAAGTTCGGATTTATAAGTTTCATGTCCCTTGCGCTCACCCTGAAAAAGCGGCAAATGCTTTTGCACCAGGAGGTGTTCGAACTCGACTTTACGCAAGTGGTAAAAGCCATTTTCGAAAACCAGAGAGTGGCGGGTAGAAATGAATAACTCTTGCCGGGTCAGTCCGCTCTGGTCGTTATTGGATTTTTGTGAAAAAGGCACAAAGCCGCTGGAGCATACTGACTGCTGGATCAATTTAAAGGTATTGGACAGTGCACAATCGGCAGGCAGGTCGAGTAGCAGGTCACTGGTGGACGCGGTGAACAAACACTCCAGGTCAATCATGACCGGACTGCTGCCACACGCAATGATGTTTTCGTAATGGAAGTCGATGCCGTTGAGTGCATGAATGACGGCGATTTGTGCGCCCATTTTTTTATAGAACAGCGCCACATCCGCTGCGCTGGCACAAGGCGTGTTCTCGACCTTTTCTATCCAACTGTGTCGCTCTCGGCTGAGGATTCTTGGCGCGTGGATGGCAAAACAATCGTCGCCTGTCCCCTCACGTAGTTGTCCAAGCAGTTGATTGAAAAAAAGTGCTTCACGGCTTGCTCTTGGCTTGTAGACCAATGAAAGTGCGCAGACCTTAACCAGGCAGACTGTTTCGCCACGACCATGGGGGTCACCCAGGCCGAACTCGATCGCCTCGATTTTCCGAGACGGGATCGAGAACTCCGTTTCCAACGCCTCAACATCGTCGGCGAAATCGAGAATGACGGCATAAAGATAGTTGAGGGTGTCTTCCAGCAAATCCAGCAGCAGTGTCGCCAGCACGGGATAGGATTCGAAAAATTTCAGCAACGGCAATGTGCGCAGGTGTTCGTTGAACCCGCCCAGATCAATGTCGTCGCCGTCGGCGATCCGGGTATTCAGATAATGGACCAGGCTTTGTTCCGAGGTGCGTCCGACTCGGGCCAGGACATAGCTTTCAAGGCTTGCCAGCAGGGCGGTTTCATCAATGTGCAATGACGCGCCGACGTAGCGCTCATCCGCCTTGAACATGTCGACGAAATAAAGAAAAAAACGGTAGCCAAACCAATAAAAATTGTCGTTGCCGCTCAAGGCCTCTGTATCGACGTGAAGGCTGTCAAGCCGAGTGAGCTTTTCCTTCAGCGCCATCAAGATGGTTTCACCGTCGACAGGTAGGCACGGGGGGCTGATGGGTTCCTTGGCGTACGACGCCAGTTGGTCCCTGGTCAGCCCGAAATGATCCAGCAAGGCCTGATCATCAGCATGCAGGCGGGTCAGGTTGTTTTCAAAAAGGGCGATGTCGCCGTCGGAAGTGAATCTGTACCGGCCTCGCTGATTCAACTTCAAAGCGTTAACAAGCATGCTGTCGCTCCAGACATGGATAGAGCAGGCGTTGCCTGCTCTATGGTTATAGGTGTTGCCTGTTTTTATCAGTTGAAGGGCTTAGCAACCGAGTGTCGAGCATTCAACATTGGTGCACGTTCCAAAGGTGTTGCATTCCATTGTCGTTGCCAGGATCGACCCCAGGTTGTTGGCGGGCGCTTGATAAGCGTCGAATTCGCTGTAGAAGTCGCCGGACATGTTCAGGATCTGTTCGCTCATGGTGTTTTCCTCATCAGTTATCAAACATCAAGTACAGCCCATTGGGTGCAAGCAAATGCATCCGAACTGTAGGATGTTGGTGAAGTTGTTTTATAGGTGGGATTAGGGAGTATCAAGGACCTGTTGCGCAGGTCTATTTTGCTGGAGAAGGATTTAGCATAAAAGAGCAGTGTAGTTTTGGCTACCGCACTCGACAATGGTCAGTGCTGCTGACTCGATACCGAGGTTGTTTATCTGTTGGTAGGACTTGAAGTCGCCGTCGAAGTCACCTGACATTGCCATTATCTGTTCGCTCATTGTATATCTCCTTTTTGTTTTTACAGTGCACCGATGGCGGTGCGAGAAAAACAGTAGCATGGTCCTGATTTGGCGCAAACTTGTTGTTATGACCTCATGTTGCGGTTACATATGGCTACAGGCAAGTAACAGATTGTTGTCGGGTTTTAATGTTGGAGGCTTTAATCATGCTTAAAGAAGTCGGCAACATTATTGGAGATCTATCGTAACGACCTCAATGGCGAGATCCCCCACTGGTCGCTTCCATATCACTTCATCTCCAACCTTCGCCCCCAATAACGCCCGCCCCAGCGGCGAGCCCCAGTTGATCAAGCCACTGGCCGCATCGGCCTGGTCTTCACCCACCAATTGCACCCGTTGCTCATGATCCTGTTCATCAACAAAGGTCACCCAGTGCCCGATCCGCACTTGATCGGACGACGTCGGTGCAACGATTTGGGCGCTTTGCAGGCGCTGCTTGAAATAGCGCAGATCCCGTTCAAGGTCGGCGATCCGTTGTTTGTCCGCCAGATCTCCGCGGGCCGCCTGCTGGCTGCGCAGGGCCTGCAAATCGGCGACCCGGGCCTGGAGCTGGGCAAGCCCGGTGGGCGTGACGTAATTGGGTTGCGCGCTGACCTGGCGTTCGACCGGCTGGTCGGCCTGGGCAGCGGCGTTGTCTTCGTTGACGAAGGCGCGACTCATGGCATTTGCTCCTCTATTGGAGTTTGGGCCATGGTCGCAGGGTTTTGGTTTCGACGAATGTCTGTAGGCGACTCACGGCGAGCGATAAGCCCGGGCGGCGTCCTGGTCTTTCTGTTGCTGCCAGGCCCGCTCACGTTCGTCCCAATGACGTTCGCGATAGGCATTACGCTCTTCGCTCTCGCGCATGGCCTGGCACTGCCGGAAGCCATCGCTCCAGCCTTCGGCGTAGCGCGGGTCCTTGAGGTAACGTGGCACGTCTTTCCTGAATTGACCGGTGATCACCCCGGCGGCCTGCCGGCCACTGCTGCAACCATCGTCATAGCCGTCGGCGAACGCCGGTGGGTAACCCCGGGCGATCAAGTCTTCGTGGGTGGTTTCACAGCCACCGAGCAACATCAACACACCCAGTGCCATCACCGCGCGTTTCATTTCCGTTTTCCTGACGAATCCCGCCTACAACAAGTCTAGAAGTGGATTCGTCAGAAAGGCGTGAAAGCGCGGTGATCAATCCGTTGGTTGCGCAGGCCATTGTCAGTAGTGGTACCACTTCACCTCGAGCATCACCTCGTTCTCCGGTGAGGCCAATTGGCTGAATTCCCGCTGGGCGCTCAGGCGCAGGCCGAGGTTGCGGGACAATTCCCACTGCTGATTCAGGCTCAGGCTACGGCGCACTTCGCCGTTGACGAAATAATCGCCCTTGGCTTCCAGGCTCAAGTTGCCTAGCGGGTTTTTCCACAGCACGCCGCTGTTGAAGCCGGCGGCCGGGGCGATGAACTGGGCGAAGTCGTTGTTGTGTTCGACCCTCACCGTGCCCAGGGCAAAGCCCAGCACATCTTCGCCCAGCGCCCAGGTACCACCGGCACCGCCGTTGACGTGGCTGACCAAGGTTTCATCGTCGTGTTTGCCCGGCACCCGCTCCAGGCCGCCGGTGACCTGCCAGGACAGTGGTTGCAGCAGCTCGTTGCGTGGGGTCAGGGAGCGAATGGTCGCCAGGTCCAGTTGCTGCACTTGCCAGTCATTGCCTTCGTACTGGCGCAGTTTCAATTGCAGGATTTCGATCTGTGCCCCCAGCGGGAAACTTTCGGCGTTGTCGTTGAGGTCGTGATAGGCCATGCGCAAGCCATATTCGCCGAACGCCCGATCGCCCCGCGTGCCGAGGCCGGCCTGCCAGGTGCGCGATTGGTGACCGTCCTCGGGCAGGCCCGGTTGCGGGATGTCGAGTTCCGGTGGGGGGTTCTGGTTGATCGCCCGCAACAGCTCGAAGCTGCGCTGGGCCCGTTGTGGCTCGCGTTCCTGGCCGTTGGCCCGATAGCGCTCCAGGCGATACGCCGCGTCGATGATCAGCGCCTGGCGTTCGCGCGGCAGCGCCTTGAATGCCGGTGTTTGCAGTTGCTGCTGATCGGCGCTGACGTTCAGTACCCATTGCTGTTCATCATCGCTGAGCGGTTCGGCGCGGCTGAGCAGTTCCCGTTCCCGGGACGGTCGATATTGAATGCTTTCCACCAGGCCGGCTTCTTTCACCGCCTTGACGGTGTCGGTGGGAATCGCCGTCAGCGGGAATTGTTCGGTCAGGCGCAGGCCGGGGCGTGCCACTTGCAGCAATTCGAGCAGGCGATAGGAGCAGTTTTCGTCGAAGAAGAAATAGTCGAACTGGATCTGCTTGAGTTCCCAGACGTGCTCAACCATGCGTTCGGTTTCCGCCTGGCTCAGGTTGAGGCGGTATTCCCACAGGTCGCGGTTCTCCAGGCTACGGTACTCGGAGAGTTTTTCCTGGTACGGCACCAGGGCGAACAGGCCGGGATAGCCTCCCATCAGACCCTTCCAGGCATAGAGGATGCTGTTGTCGGAACCTTCGATGTAGGCGCCGAAGTTGATCGCGTAGCTGAGCAGGGCGGTCTTGTCGCTTTGCACATCGGCCTGGTCGATGCGCAACAGGGTGTGGCCGAACATCGAGGATGGGCTGTTGAGGTACGCGGCGGGGAAAATCATCACCGCGCTGTGGGGCGACACGTCCTTGAACCACTGGGTGAAGTCGCTGCAATTGACCGCCGGCAGGTCCGTCAGGTTGAGCTGCGCCTTCAGCCAGCGGGTGCGCGCCGGGTACACGCACTGGGCATGTTGCTGGCCGGCGCTGGCCGGGCCATACAAGGCTTGCAGCGTGGCGGTCAGTTCACGGTCAGGATGTTCGTTGCCGTCGGAGGCGAGGAAGAATTTTTTGTCGCTGATATAGCTGCGCCAGCCACCCAGCTTGGCGGTTTCGTAGTGGCCCAGGGAGATCCAGAATCGGTCATTGGCCAGTTGCTGCAAACGTTGAGGGTCGACATGAGGCGCGGCGGACAGTGGGGCGCACACACAGAGCGCTAGCCAGGCAAGGCGTTTGAGCATAGTCGGCTACTTGGAGAGTCGAAAAAAATAAAGACCGAGGGGGCCCCAAAAAGAAAACCCGCTCCCCGAGAGGAGCGAGTGCTGTCGAGCTTAAGCTTGAGGCGCGTACTTGGCCAGGCGAGGGTCGCTTTTCAGCACGGCCAGGGTGTTGGTATGCACATCTTCCGCCGTCACGTCAGCCTTGCTGAAGATCTGCTGGAAGTGCTCGTGGGTAACGGCGGAGAAGTGTGCGCGATCTTCCGGCGCCACACCCAGTACCACGGCATAGGTGGTCAGCGCTTCGCCCTGACCCTTGGCCATGTCTTCGGACAGCTCGTTCATCATGCCATTCATGGCCAGCCAGGACTTGCCACCGTAGGTCAGTGCCGCGTTGGTCGAGCACCCGTTGGTGCCGGAGGTCATGCCGAAGGTCGCGTTACCGGAAGTGCCGTTGGTGGTGGATGCCAGGAAGTGTGCCGGAGTGCCACGCTGACCTTCGAACAGCATGTTGCCCCAGCCGCAATCCGGGCCGCCCGGCGCCTGAGCCATGGCGTTGAGGGATACAGCGGTGAAGAGAGTACCGAGAAGAATCCGTTTCATAGCTATGTTCTCTTTATGTGCATACCAATGGACAGGGTCTGGCCCGTACAGCTGCCAGTGGGCCGGTTATTGTTCCAGCCGCGCAATTTGGAGTTTAGGCACGATCCGAGGGTTCCGTGACATTTTGCAAAAACATTACGGGGGATCGTCTATTTACGGGGCCCCGCCCGGGGTTTTCCCATTGACTATGCTTTGGCCTGAGGCGCTCCTTGCCAGTCAGGTACAGGCAGCGCCAGAATGCCGCTATCTGCCCCGCCTGATGTAAGGAAGCCCGATGCCTGATCCTGTTGCTGCCAGCTTGCGTCTAGCGCCCGAAGCGCTGACCCGTCCGTTTTCCGCTGAACAGTTCAGCTTCTCTACCACCAATGATCTGGAGCCCTTCCGCGGTGTGCTTGGCCAGGAACGTGCGGTCGAAGCCTTGCAGTTCGGCGTGGCCATGCCGCGCCCCGGTTACAACGTCTTTGTCATGGGCGAGCCCGGCACCGGCCGGTTTTCGTTCGTCAAACGCTACCTCAAGGCCGAAGGCAAACGCCTGCAGACCCCGGCGGACTGGGTCTACGTCAATAATTTCGATGAACCTCGCGAACCCCGTGCCCTGGAGCTGCCGTCCGGCACCGCCGGTGCGTTTATCGGTGACATCAACGGTTTGATCGACAACCTGCTGGCGACCTTCCCGGCGGTGTTCGAGCACCCGTCCTACCAGCAGAAAAAAAGCGCCATCGACCGCGCCTTCAACCAGCGCTACGACCGGGCCCTGGATGTGATCGAGCGCCTGGCGCTGGAGAAGGATGTCGCGCTGTACCGTGACAGCAGCAACATCGCCTTCACGCCGATGAGCGAAGGCAAGGCCCTGGACGAGGCGGAATTCGCCCAGTTGCCGGAAGCCGAGCGCGAGCGTTTTCACGAGGACATCTCCGGCCTGGAAGAGCGCTTGAACGAAGAGCTCGCCAGCCTGCCGCAATGGAAGCGCGAGTCCAGCAACCAGCTGCGCCAGCTCAACGAAGAAACCATCACCTTGGCCCTGCAACCGTTGCTGGCGCCGCTGTCGGAAAAGTACGCGGAGAACGCCGCGGTCTGTGGCTACCTGCAAGCCATGCAGGTCTATCTGCTCAAGACCGTGGTCGAGCAACTGGTGGACGACAGCAAGACCGACGCCATCGCCCGCAAACTGCTGGAAGAGCAGTACGCGCCGAGCCTGGTGGTCGGGCATCCATCCAGTGGTGGCGCACCGGTGGTGTTCGAGCCGCACCCGACCTACGACAACCTGTTCGGCCGGATTGAATACAGCACCGACCAGGGCGCGCTCTACACCACGTACCGGCAGTTGCGTCCGGGTGCCTTGCACCGGGCCAATGGCGGCTTCCTGATCCTTGAAGCGGAAAAAATGCTCGGCGAACCGTTCGTATGGGATGCGCTCAAGCGCGCCCTGCAATCGCGCAAGCTGAAGATGGAATCGCCCCTGGGTGAGCTGGGACGCCTGGCCACGGTGACCCTGACGCCGCAACACATCCCGTTGCAGGTCAAGGTCGTGATCATCGGCGCCCGCCAGCTCTATTACGCCTTGCAGGACCTGGACCCGGACTTCCAGGAAATGTTTCGCGTGCTGGTGGATTTCGATGAAGACATCCCGATGGGCGACGAGAGCCTGGAGCAGTTCGCCCAGTTGCTCAAGACCCGCACTTCGGAAGAGGGCATGGCACCGCTGACCGCCGACGCGGTGGCGCGCCTGGCGACCTACAGCGCCCGGCTGGCCGAGCATCAGGGACGCTTGTCGGCGCGTATCGGCGACTTGTTCCAGCTGGTCAGTGAGGCGGATTTCATTCGCCAACTGGCCGGTGACGAGATGACCGACGCCGGCCACATCGAGCGTGCCCTCAAGGCCAAGGCCACCCGTACCGGGCGTGTCTCGGCGCGAATCCTCGACGACATGCTGGCGGGGATCATCCTGATCGACACCGCTGGCGCGGCCGTGGGCAAGTGCAACGGGCTGACAGTGCTGGAGGTCGGCGACTCGGCGTTTGGCGTGCCGGCGCGGATTTCCGCCACGGTGTACCCGGGCGGCAGTGGCATCGTCGACATCGAGCGCGAGGTCAACCTTGGCCAACCGATCCACTCCAAGGGCGTGATGATCCTCACCGGTTACCTGGGCAGTCGTTATGCCCAGGAGTTCCCGCTGGCGATCTCGGCCAGCATCGCCCTGGAACAATCCTACGGTTACGTGGATGGTGACAGTGCGTCCCTGGGCGAGGCGTGTACGCTGATCTCGGCCCTGTCGAAGACGCCGTTGAAGCAGTGCTTTGCCATCACCGGCTCGATCAACCAGTTCGGCGAAGTGCAGGCGGTGGGCGGGGTCAACGAGAAGATCGAAGGCTTTTTCCGTCTCTGCGAAGCCCGCGGGTTGACCGGTGAGCAGGGGGCGATCATTCCCCAGGCCAACGTCGCGACCCTGATGCTTGACGAGAAAGTGCTGGCCGCCGTTCGCGCCGGGCAGTTTCACGTCTACGCGGTGCGCCAGGCCGACGAAGCCCTGAGCCTGCTGGTGGGCGAGCCTGCCGGCGAGCCGGATGAAAACGGCGAGTTCCCGGAGGGCAGCGTCAACGCCCGGGTGGTGGAACGGCTGCGGGTAATCGCGGAAATGATCAGCGAAGACGACATCAAGGAAGCGGAAAAGGAACTGGCGCAGCAAGCCTTGGCGGAGGCCAAGCCGGCTTGATGTTTTTCTGACCGCCGCAAGCCCCCTGTAGGAGCGGGCCTGCGGCAAAACAGCCTATGGGAAAACAGCCTGTGGGAGCAAAGCTTGCTCGCGATAACGGTTATCCAATCAACAGAAGTGTTGCATGTGACAACCCCATCGCGAGCAAGCTTTACTCCCACAGGCTTGCTCTCACAATCAATGTTTTGTGGATTAATGCTAAAAAGTGCCACCACTTTGGCGTCAATATTCACACTATGACCGCTCGGCGTATTCTGGTCTCGGAAACCCGTGGGGCCGGAACTTTTCTTCTATCCTCAGCTCAAGGATAACGAGAGTCATCATTGGATCGAAACAGCCTCCTCCCGAGGCTGAATACCGGATCTACCGAGGGGCGCCGCCATGTCGCGCAACCTTTGCCTCACTCGTCAATGCCTGGGCCTTGTCACCCGTATCGAATGCGCCATCCGCCCCCTGGCGGGAGATACCGGTATGTGGACCTTGCTCTTCGCCGCCGGAATGGCTGGCGAACAACCCTCCGCCATCAAGGCGCAAGGGCCATTTCCCGGCCCGACTGCCGCCGAATCCATCCTCGATACCATTGTGCAAAGCCTGACCCTGCACGGCTATGAGCTGGCCGACGACCCGCAGATCTGGTCCTTGCACATGCAGGCCCAACTGCGTGAAATCAATGGAGGCCGTTGTCGCAATGTCGGCGGCTTCGAGTTTCGTCCGCTGCATTGAAAGCCATCACCGTATGGATACTTGCGGAAAAATTTTGACACATGAGCGGGGGCCAGGGATGGCCCCGGCATTTGTGGGGCAGGTCGTGGCTGATATACTCGCCGCGATTTTTCAGCCCAGGTGTGAGATTCAATGGAACGCTTTATCGAAAACGCAATGTACGCCTCCCGTTGGCTGCTGGCGCCGATCTACTTCGGGCTGTCCTTGGGCCTGCTGGCCTTGGCACTGAAATTCTTCCAGGAAGTCTTTCACATCATCCCCAATGTGTTTGCCATGGCCGAGTCCGAGCTGATCCTGGTACTGCTGTCGCTGATCGACATGGCGCTGGTGGGCGGCTTGCTGGTGATGGTGATGATTTCCGGCTACGAGAACTTCGTTTCGCAACTGGACATCGACTCCGACAAGGAAAAGCTCAACTGGCTGGGCACCATGGACTCTTCATCGCTGAAGATGAAAGTCGCCGCCTCGATCGTGGCCATTTCCTCCATCCACCTGCTGCGCATCTTCATGGACGCCAAGAACGTCGATCCCGAGCACCTGATGTGGTACGTGATCATCCACATGACCTTCGTGGTCTCGGCCTTTGCCATGGGTTACCTGGACAAGCTGACCAAGCACTGAGGCCCGTTCATCGCACTGGCGCAACGCCCGCCTGGCGAACTGCAGGCGGGCGTTGTCGTTTCTGGCGGGTTGCTTTGACGTGAGGGCTCGTCACCCGCCGTGGCATCTGTGCTAGTCTGCTCGCCCTTTTGGTTCCGGGCGCTCCGGGAGGCGCTGTGTCACGCACGGCAACTCTCGAGCCGTCCGCACAGCGGAGCAGCATCATGTCCGAAGTTAACCTGTCCACCGACGAAACCCGCGTCAGCTACGGCATTGGCCGTCAGTTGGGCGACCAACTGCGCGACAACCCACCACCGGGTGTCAGCCTGGACGCGATCCTGGCCGGCCTGACCGACGCGTTCGCTGGCAAGCCAAGCCGCGTGGGCCAGGACGAGATGTCCGCCAGCTTCAAGGTCATTCGTGAAATCATGCAAGCGGAAGCCGCCGCCAAGGCTGAAGCCGCTGCTGGCGAAGGCCGTGCGTTCCTGGCGGAAAATGCCAAGCGTGACGGCATCACCACCCTGGCTTCCGGCCTGCAATTCGAAGTGCTGACCCAGGGTGAAGGCGCCAAGCCGACCCGTGAAGACCAGGTACGTACCCACTACCACGGCACCCTGATCGACGGCACTGTGTTCGACAGCTCCTACGATCGCGGCCAGCCAGCTGAATTCCCCGTAGGCGGCGTGATCCCAGGCTGGACCGAAGCACTGCAACTGATGAATGCCGGCAGCAAATGGCGCCTCTACGTGCCGAGCGAACTGGCTTACGGCGCTCAAGGCGTTGGCAGCATTCCACCGCACAGCGTGCTGGTGTTTGACGTCGAGCTGTTGGACGTACTGTAAGACCCTGTCCTGTCCGGTTTTACCACCGGACAAAAACTGTGGGAGCGAGCTTGCTCGCGATGGCGGTGTGTCAGTAACGAAAATGTCGACTGATTGACCGCCATCGCGAGCGAGCTCGCTCCCACAGGTTATTTGTGCTCATCCGTGGAACCTGCCGCTGAAATCCCCCGTAGGGCGCAACGCCCGGGCATAGCAAAACAGGAACAGATTGCGCACCAGTTCCTTGAGCACCAGCGGCTCACTGGAATTGAGGCTGTTGAGGTCCAGGTCTCCTTGGTCCTGCAGCTCGTTCAAGGCTTCTTCTTCAAGCACTGCACAGACTTCCCCGGTTTCCCGATGCAGGATCCTGAGGTAGGGATGTGGGCGGTCCAACCAGGCATCGATCAAATAAGTCATGGTTCTCATCTCCTTGATGGGGTTCGATGAGAATAATTCTTATTCGCTAAATAGCAAGTCTCTATTGGCGTTGCGATTGTTTTTCTGACGATGGGTTGTGGTAGCTCAGGATGGCTGAGACTTGATTGGCGCCCGGGAAGTGGGGCTGAAGCGGGGAGGGTAAAGCTCCATCCCACGCGGGAGGCATGGGATGGAATACAGCAGAATCAGACTTTTCTGACGAACTCGGATTTGAGTTTCATCGGGCCGATGCCGTCGATCTTGCAGTCGATGTCGTGGTCGCCATCGCACAGGCGGATGTTCTTGACCTTGGTGCCGACCTTGACCACCAGCGACGTGCCCTTGACCTTGAGGTCCTTGATCACGGTGATGGTGTCGCCGTCCTGCAGGACGTTGCCGACCGAATCTTTCTTCACGGTGTCATCGGACGCCACTTCAACTTCGCCGCTGGCGGACCATTCGTGGGCACACTCCGGGCAGACCAGTTGGGTGCCGTCTTCGTAAGTGTATTCGGAATTGCATTTTGGGCAGGGAGGCAACGTGCTCACTAAGGTTCCTTGGGTATCAGGAGGGCAAAAGGGCGCACATTATATAGGGTTTTGTTGCGAAAGAGGGACGGTACTGCGTTCGGAGATCCTATGGCGAGGGGATTTGTGGGAGCAAGGCTTGCCCGCGATGGCGACGATGCGGTCTTTCAGAAACCGAATCGCCGGTTTCGCGGGCAAGCCTTGCTCCCACACAAGCCTTGCTCCCACAAAAAGCCCTTGTGGATCAGTGAGTACGGGCCACCGCAAACTCGCTCAACTCCACCAGCGCATCGCGGTACTCGCTGGCCGGCAGGGCATCGAGGCATTTGATCGCGCGGGCGACGTAGTCGCGGGCCAGGTTCGCGGTGTACTCCAGCGAGCCGGAGGCTTCGACCGCGACACGGATGCTTTCCAGGTCTTCGATCCCGCCTTTCTGGATCGCCTGGCGCACCAGTGCTGCCTGTTCCGGCGTGCCTTCGCGCATGGTGTAGATCAGCGGCAGGGTCGGCTTGCCTTCGGCCAGGTCGTCACCGACGTTCTTGCCCAGGGTCTCGGCGTCGCCCTTGTAGTCGAGCAGGTCGTCCACCAACTGGAAGGCCACGCCCAGGTGGTCGCCGAAGGTGCGCAGCGCTTCGCTCTGCTCGGCGCTGGCGCCGGCCAGGGCTGCGGCGCTGTGGGTCGAGGCTTCGAAGAGCATCGCGGTCTTGCCGCGGATGACTTCCATGTAGGTTTCTTCGGTGGTGCTGGCATCGCGCACCTTGGACAACTGCAGCACTTCGCCTTCGGCGATGATGCGCGTGGCCTGGGACAGGATCTTCATCACCGGCATCGAGCCCAGCTCGACCATCATTTCGAACGAGCGCGAATAGAGGAAGTCACCCACCAGTACGCTGGGGGCATTGCCCCACATGGCATTGGCGGTCGAGCGGCCACGGCGCATGCCGGACATGTCGACCACGTCGTCGTGCAGCAGGGTCGCGGTGTGCAGGAATTCGATGGTGGCGGCCAGCAGGCGCATGTCGTCGCCTTCACGACCCAGGGCCTTGCCACACAACAGCACCAATAAAGGACGCAGGCGTTTACCACCGGCCGACGTGATGTAGTCGCCGATTTTCGATACCAGTGGCACTCGGGAAGTCAGCTGCTTCTTGATGATGCCGTCGACGGCGCTAAAATCGTCCGCCACCGCGCGGTAGAAAGCTTGGGGTTGCATCAGCGACAGGTGCTCCAGAAGGGTTGCGCGGCATGCTAGGACCCCCACCCAGGCCTGTCAAGGCGCGATGGACGGCTACTTGCAAGGCTGTTGCGGCTTGCGTACAATCGCGCACCCTGAACTTCCTGGGCAGCACCTGCCTTACGCAATTGCATCCGGGCCTTCCAGCCCATGCAGCCATGCCAGCCAATACCTCTTCTTATAAAGCGCTGGGTGAGCAGGATTATCGGAGAAATACCATGTCGTACGCAGTAATTGTTACTGGTGGCAAGCAATACAAGGTCGCCCCAGGTGAATACCTGAAGATCGAAAAACTGGAAATCGCTACCGGCGAATCCGTGACTTTTGATCGCGTTCTGTTGGTCGCCAATGGCGATGACGTGAATATCGGCGCTCCAGTCGTTGCTGGCGCTACCGTTGTGGCTGAAGTGATCTCCCAAGGTCGTCACGATAAAGTCCGCATCATCAAGTTCCGTCGTCGTAAGCACCACATGAAGCGTATGGGCCACCGCCAGTGGTACACCGAGATCAAAATCACCGGTATTCAGGCTTAATTTCAGCCTAATTCCTCACTAGGAGAATTGAACTCATGGCACACAAAAAAGCTGGTGGTAGTACCCGTAACGGTCGCGACTCAGAAGCCAAACGCCTTGGCGTGAAGATGTATGGCGGCCAGAAAATCATTCCGGGCAACATCATCGTGCGTCAGCGCGGCACCCAATTCCACGCCGGTTACGGTGTTGGCATGGGTAAGGATCACACCCTCTTCGCGAAAATCGAAGGCGTGATCAAGTTTGAAGTAAAGGGCGCGTTCAACCGCCGTTACGTGAGCGTTGTCGCAGCTTAATTGCGAGATCGCTGGAAAAGCCCTGTCTTGCGACGGGGCTTTTTCGTTTGTGGGGTGAGTCTCTTGCAAAACTGTTTGTATGGGCTGTCGGCGCTGCGGTTGGGGCGTGTCATCAGGTCGCTGCGCTCATTTTTGCAAGAGTCTTATGTCTTGTTTTTTTGGCTCGTCCGTATGGCGAGAGGCGTGTGTCATGAAGTTTGTTGATGAAGTATCGATTCGAGTGAAGGCCGGTGACGGCGGCAATGGCTGCATGAGTTTCCGTCGGGAAAAGTTCATTGAAAACGGTGGTCCGAACGGTGGTGACGGGGGCGACGGTGGCTCGATCTACATGCTCGCCGACGAAAACCTCAACACCTTGGTGGACTACCGTTACACCCGGCACTTCGATGCCGAGCGTGGCTCCAACGGTGGCAGCACCGACTGCACCGGCAAGAAGGGCGAAGACCTGATCCTGCGTGTGCCAGTCGGCACCACGGTGATCGATTCCGCCACCCAGGAAGTGATTGGCGACCTGACCAAGGCTGGCCAGCGTCTGCTGGTCGCCCATGGCGGCTGGCACGGCCTGGGCAACACCCGTTTCAAATCCAGTACCAACCGTGCGCCGCGCCAGACCACGCCAGGCAAGCCCGGCGAGCAGCGCGACCTGAAGCTGGAAATGAAAGTGCTGGCTGACGTGGGTCTGCTGGGTCTGCCGAACGCCGGTAAAAGCACCTTCATTCGCTCGGTGTCGGCGGCCAAGCCGAAAGTGGCTGATTACCCGTTTACCACCCTGGTGCCGAACCTGGGCGTGGTCAGCGTCGACCGCTGGAAGAGTTTCGTGATCGCCGACATTCCAGGGTTGATCGAAGGCGCTTCCGAGGGCGCGGGCCTGGGGATTCGTTTCCTCAAGCATTTGTCTCGCACCCGTCTGTTGCTGCACCTCGTCGACATGGCGCCGCTGGATGAAACCGATGCCGCTGATGCCGCCGAAGTCATTGTCAATGAGCTGACCAAGTTCAGCCCGGCCTTGGCCGAGCGTGATCGCTGGCTGGTGCTGAACAAGTGCGACCAGATCCTCGAAGAAGAGCATGAGGAGCGGGTCAAGGAAATCGTCGACCGCCTGGAGTGGGAAGGTCCGGTCTATGTGATCTCGGCCATCGCCAAGGAAAACACCGAGCGCCTGTGCCACGACATCATGCGTTACCTGGAAGATCGCGCTGATCGCCTGGCCAACGATCCGGCCTACAAGGAAGAACTGGCCGAGCTTGACCAGCGCATCGAAGACGAGGCCCGTGCCCAGTTGCAGGCGCTGGACGATCAGCGTGCCCTGCGTCGCAGTGGCGTGAAGTCGGTCCATGACATCGGTGACGACGATTGGGACGAGGAAGATGTGGATGATGAAGACGGTCCGGAAATCATCTACGTTCGCGACTGATGCAGCTTAGTTGAAACCAATATCTGTGGGAGCGAGCTTGCTC
Organism: Pseudomonas sp. Soil_N_39; assembly: GCF_057655955.1. Classification (NCBI taxonomy): domain Bacteria; kingdom Pseudomonadati; phylum Pseudomonadota; class Gammaproteobacteria; order Pseudomonadales; family Pseudomonadaceae; genus Pseudomonas; species Pseudomonas sp. Soil_N_39. The sequence goes on along the minus strand of NZ_JBDGLI010000021.1, from coordinate 80,684 downwards.
GCGATTGCAGGGGGTCAGCAATGTTGATGGCGGTTGACACACCGCTATCGCGAGCAAGCTCGCTCCCACAGGTTCAAGTGTTTCAGTGCAGTGTTATCATCGCCGGCAAGCCGGTTTCCAAGGCGCCGCTCATTCGAGCGGCGTTTTGGTATCTGTAAAACGCAAATACGAATAATCCCATGGGCGGCGCTGGGTCGCGTCGTCCGCTGGCAAAGGTTGAAGATGATGCGGAGCAAGGTGACGGGTGCGCAGCGCTGGGTCGTGAAGATCGGTAGCGCACTGCTGACAGCGGATGGCAAGGGCCTGGATCGCCAGGCAATGGCGGTGTGGGTCGAGCAGATGGTGGCCTTGCATGAGGCTGGCGTCGAGCTGGTATTGGTCTCTTCCGGCGCTGTGGCTGCCGGTATGAGCCGCCTGGGCTGGACGTCGCGACCCAGCGCGATGCACGAGTTGCAGGCCGCTGCCGCCATCGGCCAGATGGGCCTGGTGCAGGCCTGGGAATCAAGCTTTGCCGAGCACGGTCGCCATACGGCGCAGATCCTGCTGACCCACGACGACCTGTCCGACCGCAAGCGTTACCTCAATGCCCGCAGTACCTTGCGGGCGTTGGTCGAGCTGAAAGTCATCCCGGTGATCAACGAGAACGATACGGTGGTCACCGACGAGATCCGTTTCGGCGACAACGACACCCTGGCCGCGCTGGTGGCGAACCTGGTGGAGGCGGACCTGCTGGTGATCCTCACGGATCGCGACGGCATGTTCAACGCCGATCCGCGCAATAACCCCGATGCGAAGCTGATCTATGAAGCCCGTGCCGACGATCCGGCGCTGGATGCGGTGGCGGGCGGCACGGGCGGTGCGCTGGGCCGTGGCGGCATGCAGACCAAATTGCGTGCCGCCCGTTTGGCGGCGCGCTCCGGGGCTCACACCATCATTGTCGGCGGTCGGCTGGAGCGGGTGTTGGATCGTCTGAAGTCGGGCGAACGCATTGGCACTTTGCTCTCCCCGGAACGCGGCATGCTGGCGGCGCGCAAGCAGTGGCTGGCCGGGCACCTGCAAACCCGTGGCACTCTGGTGCTGGACGCTGGCGCCGTGTCGGCCTTGTCCCAAGGCAACAAGAGCCTGCTGCCGGTGGGCGTGAAGCTGGTCCAGGGCAGTTTCCGTCGGGGCGAAATGGTGGTGTGCGTGGCGCCGGACGGTCGCGAGATCGCCCGTGGCCTGGCCAACTACAGCGCGCTGGAAGCGCAGAAAATCATTGGTCAGTCGTCTGATGCGATTGTTGGTCTGTTGGGTTACATGGCGGAGCCCGAACTGGTCCACCGTGACAACCTTATCCTCGTCTAAGGAAAAATCATGGGTTTGGCAAAAGGATTGATCGGCTTGCTGCTGGCAGTGCCGCTGTTGGCTTCGGCCGAGGAAATTGGCCAGGTGTCGACCGTGTTCAAGTTCGTCGGGCCCAATGACCGGATTGTGGTCGAGGCGTTCGACGATCCCAAGGTGGAGGGCGTGACCTGTTACCTGTCGCGGGCCAAGACCGGCGGTGTAAAAGGCGGCCTGGGTCTGGCCGAGGATCGCGCCGAGGCGTCCATCGCCTGTCGCCAGGTCGGGCCCATCAGCTTCAAGGGGGAGCTCAAGGACGGCGAAGAGGTGTTCCGCGAGCGCACTTCGTTGGTGTTCAAGACCATGCAGGTGGTGCGGTTCCTCGACAAGAAACGCAATACGCTGGTGTACCTGGTCTACAGCGATCGCGTGATCGAGGGCAGTCCGCAGAATGCGGTGACGGCCATTCCGATCTTGCCTTGGCGTTAACTGTCGAATGACGGGCGGGCCGATCGGCTCGCTTTTTTAATCTCCATGGATGTTGTTATGCCAATGGTCAGATCGACAGATCCAGGTGTGGGAGCGAGCTTGCTCGCGATGACGGCAATGCAGTCGCCATCTCCATCGTCTGACCCACCGCTATCGCGAGCAAGCTCGCTCCCACAGGGGGATTTATGGTGGGCACAAAATTCATGCCCGCTGAATATCCAGTGTGGGAGGGAGCTGGTTAGGGGTAAATCGCAGGCAATAAAAAACCGACCCTGAGGTCGGTTTTTTAACGAGCGCGTCGCTTAGGCAGCAGCGGCAACGTTCAGGGCCTTTACGTGGCCATTCAAACGGCTCTTATGGCGAGCAGCCTTGTTCTTGTGGATGATGCCTTTATCGGCCATACGGTCGATAACTGGCACAGCCAGAACGTAAGCAGCTTGAGCTTTTTCAGCGTCTTTTGCGTCGATGGCCTTAACTACGTTCTTGATGTAGGTACGGACCATGGAACGCAGGCTGGCGTTGTGGCTGCGACGCTTCTCAGCCTGTTTTGCACGTTTTTTGGCGGAAGGTGTGTTGGCCACCGTCGAGCTCCTCGAAAGACTTTTTGGGAAATAGCAAACAAAATAGGCCGCGAATCATGCCGATGAGTTGAAGTCTTGTCAAGGGCGGGTGACGCGTTCCGCTGAATGGCAGGTGCTGCGCACCGAAGGATTTCTTTCCGGCGTGCGACCTGTAAACTCGCGGGCTTTGGCTCTGCACTGTTTAGCGGCGCGGAGTATCGCACAAGTGGGCGCGTTGTTCGCCTGCTGTTTATCGACAGGCAAAAACTCTTTTCATGAATCTGCTCAAATCGTTGGCCGCCGTCAGCTCTATCACGATGCTTTCCCGCGTCCTGGGGTTCGTTCGCGATACGTTGATCGCACGGATATTCGGCGCGGGGATGGCCACCGACGCCTTCTTCATCGCCTTCAAGCTGCCCAACCTGTTGCGGCGGATCTTCGCCGAAGGGGCGTTCTCCCAGGCCTTCGTGCCGATCCTGGCGGAATATAAAAGCCAGAAAGGCGACGAGGCGACCCGCACCTTCATTGCCTACGTCACTGGCTTGCTGACCTTGGTGCTGGCGCTGGTCACGGCCGCCGGCATGCTTGCCGCGCCCTGGGTGATCTGGGCCACCGCGCCGGGCTTCACCGACACCCCGGAAAAATTCCAGCTCACCTCCGACCTGCTGCGAGTAACCTTTCCTTATATATTGCTGATTTCCCTGTCGTCCCTGGCCGGGGCGATCCTCAATACCTGGAACCGCTTTTCCGTGCCGGCCTTTGTGCCGACCCTGCTCAACGTCAGCATGATCGTTTTCGCCGTGTTCCTGACACCGTACTTCGACCCGCCGGTGATGGCCCTGGGCTGGGCGGTGCTGGTGGGTGGCCTGGCGCAGTTGCTCTATCAACTGCCGCACTTGAAAAAGATCGGCATGCTGGTGCTGCCACGGTTGAACCTGCGCGACAGCGGCGTGTGGCGGGTGATGAAGCAGATGCTGCCGGCGATCCTGGGGGTGTCGGTGAGCCAGATTTCCCTGATCATCAACACCATCTTTGCCTCGTTCCTGGTGGCCGGCTCGGTGTCGTGGATGTACTACGCCGACCGCCTGATGGAATTGCCGTCCGGCGTGCTGGGCGTGGCCCTGGGCACGATCCTGCTGCCAACCCTGGCCAAGACCTACGCCAGCCAGGACCGCCACGAATACTCGCGGATTCTCGATTGGGGCCTGCGCCTGTGTTTCGTGCTGGTGTTGCCGTGCGCCCTGGCGCTGGGGATTCTCGCCGAGCCGCTGACGGTCTCGCTGTTCCAGTACGGCCAATTCAATGCCTTCGATGCCTTGATGACCCAGCGGGCACTGATCGCTTATTCGGTGGGCTTGCTCGGGATCATTGTGATCAAGGTGCTGGCGCCAGGGTTCTACGCCCAACAGAACATTCGAACGCCGGTGAAGATCGCCATTTTCACCCTGGTGATGACCCAGTTGTTCAACCTGCTGCTCATCGGCCCGTTGGCCCACGCCGGCCTGGCCTTGGCGATCAGCGCCGGCGCCTGCCTCAACGCCGGGTTGCTGTTTTACCAGTTGCGCAAGCAGAAGATGTATCAACCGCAGCCGGGCTGGGGCAAGTTCGGCCTCAAGCTGCTGGTCGCTGTGGCTGTGATGTCGGCGGTGTTGCTGGGAGCGATGCATTTCATGCCGGCCTGGGGCGAAGGGCAGATGCTCGAGCGTTTCCTTCGCCTGGGTGCGCTGGTGGTGGCCGGTGTGGTGGCGTATTTCGGCATGTTGCTGCTGATGGGGTTCCGTCTGCGCGACTTCAATCGCAAGGCCTTGGGCTGAGGACGGGACCTTGATAATCCCGGGCCGGGCAGCGGTTTTGTCGGTTCGATCACTTTGGGGTGCGGTGTTGCCTGTCGTCGGCCGCCGGGTGTGGTTATAATCGGCCACTTTATGAGCAAGAAGCGCGTTATGCAGCTGGTTCGAGGCCTCCACAACCTGCGCCCCCAGCATCGGGGCTGTGTCGCCACTATTGGCAACTTTGACGGTGTTCACCGTGGCCACCAGGCTATCCTGGCGCGACTGCGCGAGCGTGCGCTGGAGTTGGGCGTGCCCAGCTGCGTGGTGATTTTCGAGCCGCAGCCGCGGGAATTTTTCGCCCCGGACACCGCTCCGGCCCGTCTGGCCCGCTTGCGGGACAAGCTGCAATTGCTGGCCGCCGAAGGCGTCGACCGGGTCCTGTGCCTGGCCTTCAACCAGCGCCTGAGCAAGCTCAGCGCCGCCGAGTTCGTCGATACCATCCTGGTGGACGGTCTCGATGTGAAGCATCTGGAAGTCGGCGATGATTTCCGTTTCGGTTGCGACCGGTCCGGGGATTTCGATTACCTGCAACAGGCCGGTATCGCCCAAGGGTTCACCGTCGAAGCGGCGCAGACCGTCGAGATGGACGGCTTGCGCGTCAGCAGCACCCAGGTCCGCAATGCCCTGGCGGCGGCCGACTTCGAATTGGCCGAGCGCTTGCTCGGCCGGCCGTACCGGATTGCCGGGCGGATCCTGCACGGGCAGAAACTGGCGCGCCAATTGGGCACGCCGACGGCCAACGTGCAGCTCAAGCGTCGTCGTGTGCCGCTGACCGGGGTGTTCCTGGTGAGTGTCGAGATCGACGGCAAGACCTGGCCCGGTGTCGCCAACATCGGCGTGCGACCCACGGTCCAGGGCGATGGCAAGGCCCACCTTGAAGTACATGTTCTGGATTTTGCCGGCGATCTGTATGACCGGCGTTTGACGGTGGTTTTCCACCATAAGCTGCGTGAAGAGCAGCGTTTTGCCTCTCTGGAGGCGCTCAAGACGGCGATCCATGCAGATATCGCCGCCGCCCGTGCCCTTGTCGCAACCAGCGCCAATCGCTAATGAAGAGCCTTAAATGACCGACTATAAAGCCACGCTAAACCTTCCGGACACCGCCTTCCCAATGAAGGCCGGCCTGCCTCAGCGCGAACCACAGATTCTGCAGCGTTGGGACAGCATTGGCCTGTACGGAAAGTTGCGCGAAATTGGCAAGGATCGTCCGAAGTTCGTCCTGCACGACGGCCCTCCGTACGCCAACGGCACCATCCACATCGGTCACGCGCTGAACAAGATTCTCAAGGACATGATCATCCGCTCCAAGACCCTGTCGGGTTTTGATGCGCCGTATGTCCCGGGCTGGGACTGCCATGGCCTGCCGATCGAGCACAAAGTCGAAGTGACCCACGGCAAGAACCTGGGCGCGGACAAGACCCGCGAGCTGTGCCGTGCCTACGCCACCGAGCAGATCGAAGGGCAGAAGTCCGAGTTCATCCGCCTCGGCGTGTTGGGCGACTTCGCCAATCCGTACAAGACCATGGACTTCAAGAACGAAGCCGGCGAAATCCGTGCCCTGGCGAAAATCGTCGAGGGCGGCTTCGTGTTCAAGGGCCTCAAGCCGGTCAACTGGTGCTTCGATTGCGGTTCGGCCCTGGCCGAGGCGGAAGTCGAGTACGAGAACAAGAAGTCCTCGACCATCGACGTCGCGTTCCCGATCGCCGATGAAGACAAGCTCGCCGCCGCTTTCGGCCTGGGCAAGCTGGCCAAGCCGGCGTCGATCGTGATCTGGACCACCACCCCGTGGACCATCCCGGCCAACCAGGCGCTGAACGTCCACCCGGAATTCAACTACGCCCTGGTCGACGTCGGCGACAAGCTGTTGGTGCTGGCCGAAGAGCTGGTCGAAGCCTGCCTGGCCCGCTACAACCTCGAAGGTTCGGTGATCGCCACCGCCCCAGGTTCGGCGCTGGAGCTGATCAATTTCCGTCATCCGTTCTATGACCGCCTGTCGCCGGTGTACCTGGCCGACTACGTGGAACTGGGCGCAGGCACGGGCGTGGTTCACTCCGCGCCGGCCTATGGCGTCGACGACTTCGTGACCTGCAAGAAATACGGCATGGTCAACGACGACATCCTCAATCCGGTGCAGAGCAATGGCGTGTACGTACCGTCGCTGGAGTTCTTTGGCGGCCAGTTCATCTGGAAAGCCAACCCGGCCATCGTCGACAAGCTGACCGAAGTCGGCGCGTTGCTGCACACCACCGTTATCGAACACAGCTACATGCACTGCTGGCGCCACAAGACCCCGCTGATCTACCGCGCCACCGCGCAGTGGTTCATCGGCATGGACAAGCAGCCCACCAGCGGCGACACCCTGCGCCAGCGTTCGCTCAAGGCCATCGAAGAAACCCAGTTCGTGCCAGCCTGGGGCCAGGCGCGCCTGCACTCGATGATCGCCAACCGTCCGGACTGGTGCATCTCCCGTCAGCGCAACTGGGGCGTGCCGATCCCGTTCTTCCTGAACAAGGAAAGCGGCGAGTTGCACCCGCGCACGGTTGAACTGATGGAAGTCGTGGCCAAGCGCGTCGAAGCCGAAGGCATCGAAGCTTGGTTCAAGCTCGATGCCGCTGAGCTGTTGGGCGATGAAGCGCCGCTGTACGACAAGATCAGCGACACCCTGGACGTCTGGTTCGATTCCGGCACCACCCATTGGCACGTACTGCGTGGCTCGCACCCGATGGGCCACGAGACCGGCCCGCGCGCCGACCTGTACCTGGAAGGTTCGGACCAGCACCGTGGCTGGTTCCACTCCTCGCTGCTGACCGGTTGCGCCATCGACAACCACGCGCCGTACCGTGAGCTGCTGACCCACGGCTTCACCGTCGACGAATCTGGCCGCAAGATGTCCAAGTCCCTGGGCAACGTGATCGCGCCGCAGAAGGTCAACGACACCCTGGGCGCCGACATCATGCGCCTGTGGGTGGCCTCCACCGACTACTCCGGCGAGATGGCCGTTTCCGAGCAGATCCTGCAGCGCAGCGCGGACGCCTACCGGCGGATCCGCAACACCGCGCGCTTCCTGCTTTCCAACCTGACCGGCTTCAACCCGGCCACCGACCTGCTGCCGGCTGAAGAAATGCTCGCGCTGGACCGTTGGGCCGTGGACCGTACCCTGCTGCTGCAACGCGAATTGCAGGAACACTACGGCGAATACCGCTTCTGGAACGTCTACTCCAAGATCCACAACTTCTGCGTGCAGGAGCTCGGTGGTTTCTACCTCGACATCATCAAGGACCGCCAGTACACCACTGGCGCCAACAGCAAGGCCCGTCGTTCGTGCCAGACCGCGCTGTTCCACATCAGCGAGGCGCTGGTGCGCTGGATCGCGCCTATCCTGGCGTTCACCGCCGACGAGCTGTGGCAGTACCTGCCGGGCGAGCGCAACGAATCGGTGATGCTCAACACCTGGTACGAAGGCCTGACCGAACTGCCGCAAGGCTTCGAGCTGGACCGTGCGTATTGGGATCGTGTGATGGCGGTCAAGGCTGCGGTCAACAAGGAAATGGAGATCCAGCGGGCGGCCAAGGCCGTCGGTGGCAACCTCCAGGCCGAAGTCACCCTCTACGCCGAAGACGCCCTGAGTGCCGACCTGGCCAAGCTGGGCAACGAGCTGCGCTTCGTGCTGATCACCTCCACCGCCAGCGTTGCACCTTTCGTGCAGGCGCCGGCCGATGCGGTGACCACTGAAGTCAGCGGCCTGAAGCTGAAGATCGTCAAGTCGAACCACACCAAGTGCGCCCGCTGCTGGCACTGCCGCGAAGACGTCGGCGTGAACCCGGAGCATCCGGAAATCTGTGGCCGTTGCGTCGACAACATCAGCGGCACTGGCGAGGTTCGCCACTATGCCTAACGCAGCGGGCCGTTTCGGACGGCTGGGCTGGCTCTGGTTGAGCGTGCTGGTACTGGTCATCGACCAGGCCAGCAAGTTCTACTTTGAAAGCTCTTTGACCCTGTACCAGCAGATCGTGATCATTCCTGATTACTTCAGCTGGACCCTGGCCTACAACACCGGGGCAGCGTTCAGTTTCCTGGCCGACAGTTCCGGCTGGCAGCGCTGGCTGTTCGCCCTGATTGCCCTTGTGGTCAGTGCCGTGCTGGTGGTCTGGCTCAAGCGCCTGGGGCGCAATGAGACCTGGCTGGCCGTGGCGCTGGCCTTGGTGCTCGGTGGCGCCTTGGGCAATCTCTATGACCGCATCGCCCTGGGCCACGTCATTGATTTCATCCTGGTGCACTGGCAGAACCGCTGGTATTTCCCGGCGTTCAACTTTGCCGACAGCGCCATCAGCGTGGGCGCCGTGATGCTCGCCCTGGACATGTTCAAGAGCAAGAAAACCGGAGAAGCCGTCCATGACTGAGCAGCGTATCGCTCAAAACACCGAAGTGAAGCTTCACTTCGCCCTGCACCTGGAAAACGGTGACACCGTCGACAGCACCTTCGACAAGGCTCCGGCGGTGTTCAAGGTCGGTGACGGCAACCTGCTGCCAGGCTTCGAAGCGGCGATCTTCGGTTTCAAGGCTGGGGACAAGCGCACCGTGGTCGTGCCACCGGAAAACGCCTTTGGTCAGCCCAACCCGCAAAACGTGCAGACCATGCCACGCTCCCAGTTCCAGGACATGGAGCTGTCCGAGGGCCTACTGGTGATCTTCAACGACGCGGCCAATACCGAACTGCCGGGTGTGGTGAAGGCGTTCGATGATGCCCAGGTGACCGTGGACTTCAACCATCCGTTGGCGGGCAAGACCTTGAACTTCGAAGTGGAAATCCTTGAGGTCAAGGCGGTTTAACGTTTGACGGGCAGCTTCTGCTGCCACCCGATTCACTGTGGGAGCGAGCTTGCTCGCGATTGCGGTAGATTATTCAACAGTGATGTTGACTGACACACCGCTATCGCGAGCAAGCTCGCTCCCACACTGAATTACATTGATTCAATTTCTTGCGCGCAAGACACGAGGCACAGCATGCATATCAAACTCGCCAACCCCCGTGGCTTCTGCGCTGGTGTGGACCGGGCGATCGAAATCGTCAACCGCGCCCTGGAAGTCTTCGGGCCGCCGATCTACGTGCGCCACGAAGTGGTCCACAACAAATTCGTCGTCGAAGACCTGCGCAGCCGCGGGGCGATTTTCGTCGAGGAACTGGATCAGGTGCCGGATGACGTCATCGTGATCTTCAGTGCCCACGGGGTTTCCCAGGCAGTACGCAGCGAAGCCGCCGGCCGTGGCCTGAAGGTGTTCGACGCGACGTGCCCATTGGTGACCAAAGTGCACATCGAAGTGGCGCGCTACAGCCGTGACGGTCGCGAATGCATCCTGATCGGCCATGAAGGCCACCCGGAAGTCGAAGGCACCATGGGCCAATACGATGCCAGCAACGGCGGTGCGATCTACCTGGTCGAAGACGAGGAGGACGTTGCGGCCTTGCAGGTACGCAACCCCGAGAGCCTGGCTTTCGTGACCCAGACGACCCTGTCCATGGACGACACCAGCCGCGTGATCGACGCCCTGCGTGCGCGCTTTCCGGCCATCGGTGGCCCGCGCAAGGATGACATCTGCTACGCCACCCAGAACCGCCAGGATGCGGTCAAGCAACTGGCCAACGAATGCGATGTGGTGCTGGTCGTCGGCAGCCCGAACAGCTCCAACTCCAACCGCTTGCGCGAGCTGGCCGAGCGCATGTCCACCCCGGCCTACCTGATCGATGGCGCCGAGGACATGCAACGCAGCTGGTTCGAGGGCGTCGAGCGTATCGGCATCACCGCCGGTGCTTCCGCGCCGGAAGTCTTGGTGCGTGGCGTGATCCAGCAATTGCAGGCCTGGGGCGCAACCGGTGCCGATGAGTTGGCCGGTCGCGAGGAAAACATTACGTTCTCGATGCCGAAAGAGCTGCGCGTCCGCTCCTTGCTTTAAGTCCTTTTTCGCACAGGGCCTGCTCGGCTTTAACACTTTCCAGCCGGACGCGGCCGGAAGGTGCCAATATCACTTGATGATGGCTGACCGGCCCGCGTTTGGCGCAGACATGCAGCCTGCCGGCCTGGAAGGCGCCGCTGGTTTGCAGTGCTTCGCCCTGGCTGCCAAACCTCACCCGGCGTTTCACCGGCCAGTTGCCCATCACCCGAGCGTTTGCACGGCGCTCCATCAGCACGGTCTTCTCCTTGTCGTCCAGGGTGATGCGCCAGCCCCGGCCCCAATCATTGTCGATACCGCTGAGCACGACCGTCCGGTTACGCATGATGGCTTCGCTGCGCGCGCTACGCAGCCCGCTGATCAGCAACTGCGCGGTATCCTCGCGTTCGATGGACTCGATCAGCTCTTTGTAGCCCGCGCCGGCCCACGGTAGAACAATTGCGGCAATTGCCAGTCCCATGAGCAGTTCGATCAGGCTGAAGCCCTGTTGATACATGACGTCTCCTCCCTGGAGAGCGTGAAGCTACGCGACAGTGTAAGAACTCGATGTGGTGGGAAGCCTGTTGTGGCGAGAGAGCTTGCTCCCGCTGGGCTGCGCAGCAGCCCCAAGATAGCGGCCGCTACGCGCTGGAGCGCCAGCCCGGCCGAGCGGGAGCAAGCTCCCTCGCCACAAGCAGTGGTTTGTTCTAGCGTGTAGAAGCAGGTATAGCCGACGGCAACGGAGGGCATCGATGGATCTTCGTACAAAAGGTTTCACGCTGATCGAGGTGCTGGTGGCTCTTGGCGTGTTGCTGATCCTGATTACCATGGCGGTGCCGGCCTTTACCGGATCGATGCAGGGCACCAAGGCCGATACCGAGATTGGCGATCTGCGCCGGGCGCTGAACTTTGCCCGGATGGAGGCGATCGACCGCGGTGTCACCACACGTATCCGCCCTACGGTCGAGGGCAGCGTCTGGAACGGCGAACTCACGGTGTATGACAGTACTGGCTCGTCGCCCAATATATTGCGGGTTGTTCCAGCGATGAGCAGCGGCGCGACTCTGACGCTAACCTCAGAGGTGAGCAACATCGATTTCAACAACCTCGGTGGGTTATCGGCACCGGCCACGCCGGTGAGCTTCAATTACGTGAGAGGGGCGCAGAGCAGGACGCTGAGTGTTTGCCTCAATGGACGAATCGTATTGGGTGGAAGTTGCGGATGAAGGATTGCAGTAAAAGGGCGCAGGCCGGCATGACGTTGATCGAAGTGCTGGTGGCAGTACTGATCCTCGGCGTCGGCTTGCTGGGGGCGGCGATGATCCAGCTCAATGCGCTCAAGTACACCGACAGTTCGCGCATGACCAGCCAGGCCAGCTTCATTGCCTATGACCTGCTGGACCGCATTCGCGCCAACTCCGGCGCCGACTACACCGTCGCACCGCCCAGCTCGCCGAACCTCAACGTGGCCCGGGACCAGGACCTCTACGACTTCAAGACCAACATCATCGCCTTCGGCGGCGCCACGGCCACTGGCACCATTGCCCTGAACCAGCGCGTCTACACCATCACCATTTCCTGGGACGACGCCCGGGCCGCCAACACCACTGACGCGGCCGAGGCGCGGCGCAGCTTTGTGCTGACCAGCCGCGTCGCCGTCGATCCGCCGGGGACGCCGCCATGAACAGGCGTTGCCGGGGATTCGGCCTGATTGAATTGATGATTGCCCTGGTGCTCAGCCTGATTGTCATCCTGGGTGTCGTGCAGATTTTCATCGCCGCCAAGAACACCTACATCAGCCAAAGCGCGGCGGCGGTGATGCAGGAGGACGCCCGGTTCGTCCTGAGCAAGATGGTCCAGGAGATTCGCATGGTGGGCATGTTCGGTTGTCTGGGGAACATTACCGATGCTTCCACGGCCAATGATTTTAATGCCAGCCAGATCACCCCGATCCGCTGGGATAACGCCAACCGGAGATTGACCCTGGTGACCGCCGACATAGGGAGTGGTGGTAGCGCTCCGACCTGGACCGTCGTCTCCGATTGCCGCACCTCGGCGACGGCCTATACCAACGCGCGGTTACCGGCGACGGGGCAGTTGGCCTTCCCGATCCGTCGACTGGTCTACAGCTTCAACAACAACCAATTGCTGCTGGGCAGCGGCGCTGGCAATCCGCCGACCCTGTCGGTGCTGGTGGACAACGTGCGGGCGTTCGACGTGACGTTCGGCGTGGCCGGCAGTGCGACGGACATCGCGGCGTCGAGCTATACCAGCAATCCGGCTGACCCGGCACTGATCCGCAGTGTGCGCCTGACATTGACGCTCTTTGATCCGAGGAACGCAGTGCGCGAGCAGACCTTCAATGTGGTTGCTGCCTTGCGCAACCGGTTGCTATGAAGGAGATGACTTCGATGGGGCAGGTGCACCGCCAGCGGGGCATGGCATTGCTGGTCAGCCTGGTCTTCCTGTTGCTGCTGACGCTGATCGGCCTGTCGTCGATGCAGAGCGCCACCCTCCAGGAAAAAATGACCAGCAGCGTCATGCTGCGCAACCAGTCGTTCCAGGTGGCCGAGGCGGCGCTGAGGGTGGGCGAAAGTGCGGTGCAGGTCGAAACGTACTCATTGCCGGTATGCACCACCACGACCCAGTGCGCGCCGCCGGTCGAGTCGGCGACGCTGACAGTGGCGGGGCGCGACCCAAGGTCGGGGGTGCTCTGGGTTGCCGCTGCCGGTGGGTTTTATGGCGTGCAGAATATCGGCACGACGCTCACGGCGGTCAACGTGCCGGTCAACACGTCGGCGACGCTGTATCGGATCACGGCGGTGGCGGTGGTGGGCAATAACCAGCGCAGCGTGGTGGAGAGCATCTATGCCAAATATTAAGGCGCTGCTGGGGATGTTGTGGGGGGCGTTGCTCAGTCTTTACCTGGCGGCGCCGGCCTATGCCTTCACGCCTTCGGATTCGCCGTTGCTGAGTGCGGCCGCCGTCACGCCGAACGTGATGTTGCTGATCGATGATTCGGGGAGTATGAACAACATCATCTGGGCGGCGGGGTTTGATCCGACGGCAACGCAAACGCGCACTTATGCCTGCAACGCCAGTAACAACTGCAACGATAGGTATGAGCTGGACCTGGACGATTCGAACATCCTGTTGTTGGGCCTGTTGCGTGGCGGCTGCTCGTCTGGCTGGTACGGTTTCTATCGCCCCAGCCTTGGCCGGATCTGTCTGCGGCTGCCGGACCCTGTAGGGAATGGTGATACCCGTTACACCGGTAGGTACCTGGCATATCTGGTGACCTTGGCCAACGGCTCGAGCCGGGACTTCACCACCGGTTCAATCCCCACCGACTATCGCATCAACGTGGCACGGGATGTCTCCAACGACCTGGTCGCCAATAACCGCGCCCTGCGTATTGGGCTCGCCACGTTCAATCCACCTAATTTCAGCAACTCTGGCCCCGGGGGCTACATCGCTCGCGCCATCAGCGACCTGTCACCGGTCAGCGGCAGCGTGACCCAAACCCAGGCCAACAGCAACTACAGTGCCCTGCTCAACGCCATCAATGGTTTGGGCGCCGTCGCGAATACACCATTGGCCGAGAGCTATTACGAGGTCACCCGCTATTTCAGGGGCATGGCGCCTTACTACAATGGAACACCGGCGACCTATACCAGCCCGATCCAGTACCGTTGCCAGAAAAACTTCGGCGTGGTCATCACCGACGGCTTGCCCACCTTTGACCGAACGTTTCCCAGCAACGACCCGCTGGGCTTGGCCCGGTTGCCGAACTGGGATGGTATCAGCAGCAACGATGGCAACAATCTCAGCGGCGACGCCGAGGGCGATACGCTTTACCTGGACGACATCGCCAAGTTCGCCTTCGACGTCGACATGCGTTCCACCGGCACCGACGCCACGGGCAAGAGCTGGAACGCCACGGATTTTCCCCGGCAATACCTCAATACCTACACTGTGGGTTTTGCCGTCACCAACCAGATGTTGTCCGACGCCGCCCGCTACGGTGCGGGCAAGTATTATCCGGCGAGCGACAGCGAGGGCCTGAACTCGGCCCTGTCATCCGCCTTGAGCGACATCACCTCCAAGGCCGGCTCCGGGGGCGGTGGCACCACCAACGCCGCCACGTTGTCGAGTACCTCAAGCTACTACCAAACCACGTATGACCCCAAGGACTGGCGCGGCACCATCCGGGCGTTCGGTTTCACCACGGCGGGCACGGTCAACACGGCAGCGGTGCAGTGGACCACCGACACCGCCATCGTGCCCGGCGCCACGCCGCCGATCTATCAGTCCTGGAACACTGCGACGAATGTGCCGGTGACCCTGGCCTATGGCAATTTTTCGCCGGCCCAGCAAACCAGCCTCAGCCAGAACCTGCCCACGGGGATCACCGGCAATGATCTGGTGGAGTGGAGCAAGGGCGTCAACAAAACCGGCCTGAAGGCGCGCAGCGCGCTGCTGGGGGACATCATTAATTCGCCGCTGGTGCTGGCATCGCCCAACGACCAGACCGCTGCGGACCTGCTCAACGACACCAGCTACAGCACCTATCTGACGACCAAGGCGACGAACATGAGCACCAGCCTGGTGGTGAATGGCAACGATGGGTTTTTCAGTGTCATCAACAGTGCAAACGGCACACGGCGTTATGCCTACATGCCTTCGAGCGTGCTGCCCTCGCTGCAGGACATTGCCGACACCAATTACATCAATGGCGTGAGCCACAAGTTTTTGGTGGATGGGCAGGTCGGCGTGTTCGATGTGCAATCGGGCAGCGCCTGGAAGACCGTGGCCCTGGGCGGCACGGGTGCCGGGGGCAAAACGTTCTTCGCGGTGCAACTGTTCGATGCGGCGGCGGGCAATGCGTTTCGGGCGTTGTGGGAAATCCGCGCGCCAACCGTTGCCAGCACCGCCAATGCCTTCAATGACCTGGGCTACGCCTACGCACGCCCTGAAGTCGCGCGCCTGGCGGACGGTCGCTGGGCGGCGTTCATCGCCAACGGCTATGGCAGCAACAGCGGCGTGGCGGCGTTGTACGTGGTGGATATCCGTGACGGTTCGCTGATCCGCAAAATCGTCATCAACAGCAGTGAGACCGATAACGGCCTGTCGTCGGTCAAGCTGCGGGTCAACTCCCAGAATGTGGTGCAGGCCGCGTACGGTGGCGACTTGAAGGGGCGGATGTGGAAATTCGACCTCAGCGGCACCTCGCCCACCACATGGGGCCTGGCGTTCGCCGGCCAGCCATTGTTCACCGCCCCCGGCGGCGCGACCCAGCCGATCACCGTGCAGCCTCTGCTGGCAGACAACCCCCAGGGCGGCACCCAAGTGTTTTTCGGTACCGGCAAGTTCAACGAAGCGGCCGACAAGCTCAACAAGGATCTGCAAGCGTTCTATTCGATCTGGGACGCCACGGGTGGCGGGGGGCAAATCACTGTGTCGAGCCTGCAGGCCCAGTCGATCACGGGGGTGTTTTCAGGCAGCACCGGGCAATTCGTGACCACCAGCCAGACCGACGTTACATATCCTGCGAGGAATGGCTGGTACCTGCCTTTGGTGTACAACAATGCGTTGACCGGGGAGCGGGTCATCAACCCGGCCAACCTGGTGCTCGGCCGCGTGATCTTTACCACGGCCGCCGTGGACACCACCGACCCTTGCGCCAGCTTCGGTACCGGCAAACTGATCGAGTTGGATGCGTTCAGCGGTAAGATGCTCAACTATGCGGTACTCGATACCAATAACGATGGTTCGCTCACCAGTCTCGACACGATTTCCGCCGGCGTGGTGTTCACGGGCGGCATCCCGACCCTGAGCGCCGTCGTCAACGCCAACGGCGCCACCAACATGATCGTGAACGATTCCGGTGGCGGTATCACCGACCTGCTGGGCAAAACCGTCGGCGGCAGCCGCCGTATCATGTGGCGGCAAATACAATGAGGGCAACGCATGCGAAGATCCAACCGGGGTTTCACCTTGATCGAAATCATGATCGTGATCGCGATCATCGGTATCGTGATCACCGTCGGCTATCCGAGCCTGACCGAATACATGAAGAAAGGCCGGCGCGCTGAAATTGCCGGGCTCTTATCCGAGCAGGCGCAAATTCTCGAGCGCTACTACTCGAAGAACAACCGCTACACCGATGCGACTGGCTTGAGCAGCGGCAACGATTTCTACACCATTAACCTGGTACCAACGGACCAGAGCTTCATCCTGACCGCTGTACGCAGGAGTGGATCGTCCATGGCGACGGACAAATGCGGTGACTTCAAAATCACCAATACCGGGGTACGAAGCATCGAGAACGCCGCCGCCGGGGTGACCGCCAAGGATTGTTGGGGGCGCTGAGTTTCTTTTATCCGGGCGCGCTTTTGCGCCCGTTGTTTTAGTGAGTCGAATCAGAACATGACCAGGCAACAGCAAGTGGTGATCGTCGGTGGCGGAGTCATCGGCCTGCTGACGGCGTTCAATCTGGCGTCCGCAGGGCAACGTGTGGTGCTGCTGGATCGCTCCAATGTCGGCCAGGAATCGTCCTGGGCCGGCGGCGGTATCGTTTCGCCGTTGTACCCCTGGCGCTATAGCCCGGCGGTCACGGCGCTGGCCCATTGGTCGCAGGATTTTTATCCTCAGCTGGGCGAGCGATTGTTCGCCGCCACCGGGATCGATCCGCAGGTGCACGTGACCGGGCTGTATTGGCTGGACCTGGACGATCAGGACGAAGCGCTGGCCTGGGCCCAGCGGGAAGGGCGCCCGCTGCGGGCTGTGGATATCTCGGCGGTCCACGATGCGGTGCCGGTGCTGGGCTCGGGTTTTTCCCGGGCGATTTATATGGCTGACGTGGCCAACGTGCGTAATCCGCGGTTGGTGAAGTCGCTCAAGGCTGCGTTGCTGGCGCTGCCTAATGTCACGCTTCATGAGCATTGCGAGGTCAGCGGGTTCATCCGTGATGGCGGGCGTGTCGTGGGGGTGGACAGCTCTGTCGGGCCGCTTCGTGGCGATCAAGTGGTGCTGGCGGCGGGGGCCTGGAGTGGTGAGTTGCTCAAGACGCTGGGGCTGAAGTTGCCGGTCGAGCCGGTCAAGGGGCAGATGATTCTGTACAAGTGCGCGTCGGATTTCCTGTCGAGCATGGTCCTGGCCAAGGGGCGTTATGCGATCCCGCGTCGTGATGGGCATATTCTGGTTGGCAGTACGCTGGAGCGCGAAGGTTTCGACAAGACCCCGACGCAAGTTGCGTTGGAGAGCCTGAAGGCTTCGGCGCAGCAGCTGATTCCGGCATTGGCGGGGGCTGAGGTGGTGGGGCATTGGGCTGGGTTGCGGCCCGGGTCGCCTGAAGGTATTCCCTATATTGGCGAGGTGCCGGGAGTTGCGGGGTTGTGGTTGAACTGTGGGCATTATCGCAATGGGCTGGTGTTGGCGCCGGCGTCGTGTCAGTTGTTTACGGATTTGATGTTGGGGCGTGAGCCGGTGATTGATCCTGTGCCGTATGCGCCGGCTGGGCGGTTGTAAGGTTCGGTTTTGATACAGTTCTTGTGCTCAGATTCAACTGTGGGGAGATCCAACTGTGGGAGCGAGCTTGCTCGCGATGGCGGCCTGATGGTCGGCCAGAATTGTTGATCGTGTACATATCCGTTTCTGCGGTAACGGCCACTTAGGGTTCCGCCCTTACGGCGGGTCACTTTCGAAAAGCCCGGAAGCCGGCCCAGTCAAAAGTAACCAAAGCGCTCCTGCCCCACCACTCGGTGCCTCGCCTAGGCTCGGCATGCCCGAACGAAGGCATTGCTCCGTGGGCCGCCGCGAAGGGCCATCCATGGCCCAGCGCGGCTACCTCGGCATCCATGCCGAGGTGCCCACTGCGCAATGCCTTCGTTCGGCCATCGTGGTTAACGGGGCGCCCGAGATCAACGTCCGCCCCGAGGCGGCCTAATAGCCGACCTGGTTCTCCTGGTCGTACACCCATCAGATCTGTTTGAGCAGGACCTGTGGGAGCAAAGCTTGCTCGCGAAGACGGCGGCACGTCCAAGGCTGATGCAGCTGATCCACCGCCATCGCGAGCAAGCTTTGCTCCCACAGGAATTTGCAGTGGCCGAAAATCTGTAGATCGTCACCGACCCAGTGTGGGAGCGGGGCTTGCTCGCGAAGACGGCGGTACATCCAACGCTGATGCAAGCTGACCCACTGCTATCGCGAGCAAGCTCGCTCCCACAGGGATTTGCAGTGGCCGCAAATCTGCAGATCGCCACCGAGCCCGTGTGGGAGCGAGCTTGCTCGCGATAGCGGTGGTCCAGTCACATGAATGTTGGGCTGACAGGCCCCATCGCGAGCAGGCTCGATCCCACAGGAAAAACGCGGTCCCACCAAGAACCAGGTCGGCTGTTAGGCCGCCTCGCGGTGGACGTTGATCTCGGCGCCCCGTTAACCACGCTGGCCGAACGCAGGCATTGTGGAGTGGGCATCCCGGCATGGATGCCGGGATAGCCGCGCTGGGCCATGGATGGCCCTTCGCGGCGGGCCCACGGAGCAATGCCGGAGTGAGGGCACACCGAGCCTAGGCGAGGTGCCAAGTGGTGGGGCAGGAGCGCTTTGGTTACTTTTGACTGGGCCGGCTTCCGGGCTTTTCGAAAGTGACCCGCCGTAAGGGCGGAACCCTAAGCAGCCGTTACCGCAGAAACGGATATACACACTGCCCTCACATCCAACCAGCCTTTGTGGGAATGGTCGGACAAGATTCCTGATTCGAGCCGAATTTTCCGACGAGTTCTGGCGGTTGCCGGGTGGGAAGAACTCTGGCTAACCTTTTCCCGTCGCTGCCAATTCAGCGTCCGGGCGTCGCGGCCCGTTAACTTGGTGCATAATTCCAACCGACGACGGTGCTTCGGTATTTGTCGTTGTGTCATGGTTGGCTGTGCGTGGGATACCTTCGGGTATGCCGAAGCTCCAAGTTCGGTCCGCGAACCTGCGTACAGCTGCCACCTCCAATCGCGTCGCGGCGATCGGTGACAGCTCCAAAAACTTGGAGATGCACAATGATTAAAGATACACCCAATCCCCCAGAAACAGGTTCCTCGTCAACCCACGTCGATCCTGATCACCAAAAGCTCGATGAAGCCGCCAAACGCGCCCTCGACTATTACCTCGGCCCAAAG
Source organism: Pseudomonas sp. Soil_N_39 (assembly GCF_057655955.1). Taxonomy (NCBI): domain Bacteria; kingdom Pseudomonadati; phylum Pseudomonadota; class Gammaproteobacteria; order Pseudomonadales; family Pseudomonadaceae; genus Pseudomonas; species Pseudomonas sp. Soil_N_39. The sequence goes on along the minus strand of NZ_JBDGLI010000021.1, from coordinate 61,388 downwards.
CCCGAAACCAAAAAGAAACCCGCCTCAACCCAGCTATTCACTGTCGTGGACGGCATCGACACCGAATGTCTCCTCACCAACCTCAGCGAAACCCTGGCCTCTGCCAACGCAACGATCAGCGACCTGGCCTTCGAACTTGAAGGCTCGCGGCGACATATCGCCTTGGGGGTACAGCAGTTGATTGAGCTGAGTGAGTTATTGGCCAATCGTGTGCTGGACGAGCGGGTACCTGTGCCGGAGGGCTAGAGAACGGCGTTACAGAGGGTGAACGCCGAACCTGTGGCGAGGGAGCTTGCTCCCGCTGGGACCTGAGATCTCGGAGTGTCAGGTTGATTGAGTCGCTGCTTTTGGGGCTGCTTCGCAGCCCAACGGGGATAAATCCCCTCGCCACAGAGGCAAACGTGGGCTTCAAAACCGTGGCTCAATCCAGCCCAAGTTTCTTCAACCGATACCGCATCGACCGAAACGACAACTTCAACCGCTGTGCCGCCGCCGTACGGTTCCAGCGGGTTTCCTCCAGTGCTTGAAGGATCAGCTTACGCTCGACGTCTTCCAGGTAGTCCTCCAGATTGTCGACCTGCATCAAATCGGGTTTGCCCGCCTCGCCGGCATTATTGCCTTCGGCCAGGCGCAGGTCGTCGGCTTCGATCAGTTGTTGTTCGCACAGGGTGTAGGCCCGTTCGAGCATGTTCTCCAGCTCCCGCACATTGCCCGGGAAGCGGTAGTTTTGCAGCGCGGCCAGGGCCTGGGGATGGAGTTTTACTGCGGGGCTGCCGGTGTTGGCCGCCAAGCGCTGGAGCATGTGATTGGCCAGCGGTTCGATGTCTTCGCGGCGTTCGCGCAAGGGCGGCACGCGCAGTTCGATGACGTTCAGCCGGTAATATAGATCCTGGCGAAAGCGCCCGGCGGCGACTTCGGCGTCCAGATCCTTATGGGTGGCGCAGAGGATTCGCACATCCACCACTTCTTCCTGCTGGCCGCCCACGGCGCGCACGGCTTTTTCCTGGATGGCTCGCAACAGCTTGACCTGCATCGCCAGGGGCAGGTCGGCCACTTCATCAAGGAACAGAGTCCCGCCATGGGCGGCCTGGAACAGTCCGGGCTTGTCTTCGATGGCGCCGCTGAAGCTGCCTTTGCGATGGCCAAAGAACTCGCTTTCCATCAGTTCCGTGGGAATCGCCCCACAGTTGACCGGCACAAAACCCTGGTTGGCACGGGGGCCTTGTTCGTGGATCAGCCGGGCGACCAGTTCCTTGCCGCAACCCGACTCCCCACTGATGTACACCGGCGCCTGGCTGCGGGCGAGTTTTTCGATCTGTTTGCGCACGCTGCGCATCGGCGGCGAGTCGCCCAGAAGGCATCGCTCGATGGTGCTGGTCGGTGTGGCGACGGCTGGCAGGCGCAGGGCACTGGTGACCAGTTCCCGCAGCCGCCCCAGGTCGACCGGCTTGGTCAGGAAATCGAAGGCGCCGGCCTTGAGGGCGTCGATGGCGGTTTCCAGGCTGCCGTAGGCGGTGATCATCGCCACGGGCAGTTGTGGATAACGTTGCTGGATGTGCTGCACCAGTTCCAAGCCAGTACCATCGGGCAGGCGCATGTCGGTCAGGCACAGGTCGAAGGCATCTCCCGCCAGCAGGGCTTGGGCCTCGGCAAGGTTCTTGGCGCTGCGGGTGTCGAGTTTCATCCGGCCCAGGGTGATGTCCAGGAGTTCGCGGATGTCCGGTTCGTCATCGACGATCAGGATTCGTTGCCGTGAGCGATTGTTCAAATCTGTTTCCGTCCGTGAGCAAAGGTGATGCGAAAGCAACCGCCGCCTTGGCGTGGTTTGAAGTCTAGGCGGGCCTGGTTGCTTTCGCACAGCTCACGGGACAGATAGAGCCCAAGGCCGGTGCCCTGGCTGCTGGTGGTGAAGAAAGGTTCGAACAAATGCGCCTGCTGCTCGGGCGTTACACCGGGGCCGTTGTCGATGATGTCCAAGGTCGACAGCTGGCTGTGGGGGGCGATGAACAGTTTCAACCAGGCCTCGGCCTGCTCATGGGCCATTGCGCTGTGGCGCCAGGCGTTGCGCAGCAGGTTGTCGAGTACCTGGGTGAGCTGGTCGGGGTCCATCAGCGTGGTGTAGTCCCCCGGGTCGATGCTCAGGTGCAAGCGCTGGTGTTCGGCCATGCTTTCGCGGGCCTGCCGGACGAATTGGTCGAGCCAGGTACGCAGGTCGAGACGCTGGGGTGTGGTTTGCTGGCGACGAGACAGCTGCAGAACGTTTTCAATGACGCGATTCATTCGTTGGGAGTGATCTTGAATAATCTGCGTCAGACGCCGATCCGCGTCGTTCAGTTCCTCTGATTCGCGCAGCAATTGCGCCGCGTGGCTGATGGCGCCCAAGGGGTTGCGGATTTCATGAGCGATACCGGCGGTCAGGCGCCCCAGGGAGGCGAGCTTGAGCTGCTGGGCATGCTGGGCAACCTGGGCCAGGTCTTCGAGGAACACCAGGATTTGATGCTGGTCGTTATGGCCCAGGGCGATGAAGCTCGGTTGCAGGGCCAGGCCCGTGCCCGTAACGGTCAGGCTGGACGGGCGCAGGCTGGGGTTGTTTCGCCATAATTGCAGGCGTTCGACCAGGGCAGTGGAGTAATCGTCGAGCTGCTGGCCGACCAGATCGTGCATGCCCAGCAGATTCAATGCGCTTTCGTTGGCCAACTGGACCCGACGCTCACGGTCGAGCACCAGGATGCCGGTGCGCATGCGTTGCAGGATCAGGGCGTTGAGCGCTTCCAGGCCGACCACTTCGCTGGCCCGTTGCTCGGCCAGGGTTTCGCTGGCTTCCAAGCGTCGGGTCAGGCCTTGCACCAGCAGCGCGGCGGCAAAACACAGCGCCCCGAGGGTACCGGCCTGCAAATAGCTGCTGGGACGGTTCGAGTCGCTCAAGCCAAGAAAAAAACTCGAACCGACGATGCCGAGGGTGGCGACGGCCGCGATCAACAGGCCGATCCTGCCGCGCAACAGCGTGTTACCGATGGCCACCGAGACGATGATCAGGTTGCCGATGGCACTGGGCACACCGCCGGCTGCGAAAAACAGCCATGAAAGCAAGAGCACGTCGGTGAGGGCCAGGCCGAACAGTCGGGCAGGGCGTCGGGTGTTCTCAAGGAACACCACCAGCAGGATGTTCAGCACCAGGTACAACCAGCTACCGCTGCGCAGCAGGTGGTCGTTGGCGAACTCCAGCAGGCGGTTGTCCATGTTGCTGGAGATCAGCAGCACCAGGGTGATGCCGATACTCAGGCGGTACAGGTGATAGAGGCGCAGCAGGCGCTGCGTCTGTTTGACGCGTGGGCTTGAGGCCTCAGCGCTCACGATTGCCCGGGCCTTGCTCGAGGTGAGCCTGGCTGCAATACCATTGTTGTTCGAGGGCCAGTGCCCGGTCGCGGGGCAGGTGTACGCCGCAATGGGCGCAGCGCACCATGGGCGGTGCGTCGTACTCTCGGGGAGCGTTCGGCGCGGAGGAGGCACCCTTGAACTTGCGCCAGAACCATACCGCGGCGGCAATCAGGGCGATCCAGAACAGTAAACGAAGCATGATGGGCAGCTTTTTGGCTAGAGATCAGGCAGTTTAGCCAAGGACTGGAACGGCGCACAGCGCAATAAAACCCGGGCACAAAAAAGGGAGACTCGAGGGTCTCCCTTTTTGCTGATGCCTTGGCCTCAGTCGAACAGGCCGAAGGTCATGTAGCTGAACCAGGAGCGGTCGCTGGATTCGTTCTCGGGTTCTTCTTCCTCGATCACGTCGCCATTTTCGTCCTTGGGCTTGAGTTCGTTCGGGATGGCTTCCTTGGCATCCTGGAACTGACGCTGCACGTCCTGGTTGGCGCGGGTTTCGCCCGGCGGCAACGGTGGACGGGACTCGATCAGGCCCAGGGTCGCCTTGCTCAGCCACGAACGGTTGTCGGCTTCGTCGACCCGTGGGGTGAACTGACCATCGACCAGCGACGGGTGATCCGGGTAGTTCAGCTTGAGGGTTTCCAGGCTGGTGGCCGCCAGGTCGTCCAGGTGCAGACGCTGGTAGGCTTCGGTCATCACCGCCAGGCCATCACCCACCGAAGGGGTTTCCTGGAAGTTTTCCACCACGTAGCGGCCCCGGTTGGCAGCGGCGACGTAGGCCTGGCGGGTCAGGTAGTAGTCGGCCACGTGGATTTCGTAGGAAGCCAGCAGGTTGCGCAGGTAGATCATGCGCTGCTTGGCGTCCGGCGAGTAGCGGCTGTTGGGGAAGCGGCTGGTCAGCTGGGCGAACTCGTTGTAGGAGTCGCGCGCGGCGCCCGGGTCACGCTTGGTCATGTCCAGCGGCAGGAAGCGCGCCAGCAGGCCGACGTCCTGGTCGAAGGAGGTCAGGCCCTTGAGGTAATAGGCGTAATCGACATTCGGGTGCTGCGGGTGCAGACGAATGAAACGCTCGGCGGCGGATTTGGCGGCTTCCGGCTCGGCGTTCTTGTAGTTGGCGTAGATCAGCTCCAATTGGGCCTGATCGGCGTAGCGACCGAACGGATACCGCGACTCCAGCGCCTTCAGCTTGGCGGTGGCGCTGGTATAGCTGTTGTTATCCAGGTCGTTCTGCGCCTGTTGGTACAGTTCGACTTCGCTCAGGTTTTCGTCTACGACTTCCTTCGACGAGCAAGCAGCAGTCAATGCGAGGATGGCGATCAGCAGCAGGTGTTTCACTTGCATGGCGGCTTGCGTCCCTATGACGGCCGCTGTCTTGGGCGGGGCCGTCCTGTTATGATGAGCGCCCCGTTGAAAGCCTCGGGGCAAAAGACGCCGTATTTAACCACAAGCGCGCAGCCGAAACCAAAGGCTGTGCCGACGCCTAGTCCGAGCATGTCCGATAAAATAGAACTTCGCGCAGAGGTGCCGTCCGAATTGGGCGGCCAACGCCTCGATCAAGTCGCCGCACAACTCTTTGCCGAGCACTCTCGCTCGCGCCTTTCCGCCTGGATCAAGGACGGCCGCCTGACTGTGGATGGGGCGGTGATTCGTCCGCGCGACATCGTCCATGGCGGCGCCATCCTCGAACTGACTGCCGAGCAGGAGGCCCAGGGAGAATGGGTCGCCCAGGACATTGCCCTGGACATCGTCTATGAAGACGATGACATCCTGGTGATCAACAAGCCTGCGGGCCTGGTGGTGCACCCGGCGGCCGGTCATGCCGACGGCACGCTGCTCAATGCCTTGCTGCACCACGTACCGGACATCATCAATGTGCCCCGTGCCGGCATCGTGCATCGCCTGGACAAGGACACCACCGGCCTGATGGTGGTGGCCAAGACCATCCAGGCGCAGACACAGCTGGTTACACAGCTGCAAAGCCGCAGTGTCAGCCGCATCTATGAATGCATCGTGATCGGGGTCGTCACTGCCGGTGGCAAGATCAACGCCCCGATCGGTCGTCACGGCCAGCAGCGCCAGCGCATGGCGGTAATGGAGGGCGGCAAGCAGGCGGTCAGTCATTACCGCGTGCTGGAGCGTTTCCGTTCCCACACGCACGTGCGGGTCAAGCTGGAAACCGGTCGTACCCACCAGATCCGCGTGCACATGGCCCACATCAACTTCCCGTTGGTGGGCGACCCGGCTTATGGCGGTCGTTTCCGCATTCCGCCAGCCGCCAGCCAGACCATGGTCGAATCGCTGAAGAATTTCCCGCGCCAGGCGCTGCACGCGCGTTTCCTGGAACTGGATCATCCGACGACCGGCAAGCGCATGAGCTGGGAATCGCCGTTGCCGGATGATTTCGTTTGGCTGCTGACGTTGCTCAAGCAGGACCGCGAGGCGTTCATCGGATGAGTGACTGGCTGACACCCGACTGGCCCGCGCCGGCCCGGGTCAAGGCCTGCGTCACCACCCGCGAGGGCGGCGTCAGCCTGGCGCCGTTCGACAGCCTCAACCTGGGCGACCATGTGGGCGACGACCCCACGGCCGTCGCCGAAAACCGCCGTCGCGTCACCGATCCATTCGCTATCACCCCGGCCTGGCTGCAGCAGGTCCACGGCATTGCTGTGGTCGAGGCTGACCCGGCCCAGGTGGCGACCGCCGATGCCAGCTGGACCGCGACGCCGGGTATCGCTTGCGCGGCGATGACGGCGGACTGCCTGCCGGTGCTGTTCTGCAACCGTGCCGGCACCCGCGTCGCGGCGGCCCATGCCGGCTGGCGCGGGCTGGCGAACGGTGTGCTGGAGGCCACCCTCGACAGCCTTGCCGTGCCCGCGGAAGAAATCCTGGCCTGGCTCGGTCCGGCCATCGGCCCGCAAGCGTTCGAAGTCGGGCCGGAAGTGCGTGAAGCCTTCATCGCGCAACTGCCTGAAGCGGTAAAAGCCTTTGCCGCGAGCCCCAATCCCGGCAAGTTCCTCGCCGATATCTATCAGTTGGCCCGCTTGCGGCTGGCGGCACGCGGTGTCACGGCCGTTTACGGGGGCGGTCTCTGCACCGTGACCGACCCACGTTTCTTTTCCTACCGCCGCAACCCGCGCACCGGTCGCTTTGCCTCGCTGATCTGGATCGAACGCTAGACTTCTCTGATCTGCATCAAGGGCGCCCGGCTTGAATCTTCCAGAATCGACCACATCTATAACGGTATCTGGCAGGTTTCTTCATTCAGGATGTTTTCAAGGTCCGGCCTGCTCATTAGGAAGGTGACCCATGCGTATTGATCGTTTAACCAGCAAATTACAATTGGCCCTGTCCGATGCCCAGTCCCTGGCCGTCGGTCTGGACCATCCCGGTATCGAACCGGCGCATTTGATGCAGGCCATGCTCGAACAGCAGGGCGGCTCCATCAAGCCCCTGTTGATGCAGGTCGGCTTTGACGTCAACAGCCTGCGCAAAGAACTGGCCAAGGAGCTCGACCAGTTACCCAAGATCCAGAATCCGACCGGTGACGTGAACATGTCCCAGGATCTGGCGCGTCTGCTCAACCAGGCCGACCGCCTGGCCCAGCAGAAGGGCGACCAGTTCATTTCCAGCGAATTGGTGCTGCTCGCCGCCATGGACGAGAACAGCAAGCTTGGCAAGTTGCTGCTCGGCCAAGGCGTGAGCAAGAAAGCCCTGGAAAATGCCATCAACAACCTGCGTGGCGGCGAAGCCGTCAACGACGCCAACCATGAGGAGTCGCGCCAGGCGCTGGACAAATACACCGTCGACCTGACCAAGCGGGCCGAGGAAGGCAAGCTCGACCCGGTGATCGGTCGCGACGATGAAATCCGCCGCACGATCCAGGTGCTGCAACGCCGCACCAAGAACAACCCGGTGCTGATCGGTGAGCCAGGCGTGGGTAAAACCGCCATCGCCGAGGGCCTGGCCCAGCGCATCATCAACGGCGAAGTGCCGGACGGCCTCAGGGGCAAGCGCCTGTTGTCCCTGGACATGGGGGCCTTGATCGCCGGTGCCAAGTACCGTGGCGAGTTCGAAGAACGGCTCAAGGCGCTGCTCAATGAACTGTCCAAGCAGGAAGGGCAGATCATCCTGTTCATCGACGAATTGCACACCATGGTCGGTGCGGGCAAGGGCGAGGGGTCGATGGACGCCGGCAATATGCTCAAGCCGGCGTTGGCCCGGGGCGAGTTGCACTGTGTCGGCGCGACCACGCTCAACGAGTACCGCCAATATATAGAGAAGGACGCGGCGCTGGAGCGGCGCTTCCAGAAAGTGCTGGTGGAGGAACCGAGCGAAGAAGACACCATCGCCATCCTGCGCGGCCTTAAAGAACGCTACGAAGTTCACCACAAGGTGGCGATCACCGATGGCGCGATCATCGCCGCGGCCAAGCTCAGCCACCGCTACATCACCGACCGGCAGTTGCCGGACAAGGCCATTGACCTGATCGACGAGGCGGCCAGCCGCATCCGCATGGAAATCGACTCCAAGCCCGAAGTGCTGGATCGGTTGGAGCGGCGCCTGATTCAACTCAAGGTCGAATCCCAGGCCCTGAAGAAAGAAAGCGACGAAGCGGCGAAGAAACGTCTGGAAAGGTTGCAGGAAGAAATCGTTCGTCACGAGCGTGAGTATTCCGACCTCGAGGAAATCTGGAACTCGGAGAAAGCCGAAGTCCAGGGCTCGGCGCAGATCCAGCAAAAGATCGAACAGTCCCGCCAGGAACTGGAAGCGGCTCGCCGCAAAGGCGACCTCAACCGCATGGCCGAGCTGCAGTACGGGGTGATCCCGGATCTGGAACGCAGCCTGCAAATGGTCGACCAGCACGGCAAGAGCGAAAACCAGTTGCTGCGCAGTAAGGTCACCGAGGAAGAGATCGCCGAAGTGGTGTCCAAATGGACCGGCATTCCGGTCTCGAAGATGCTTGAAGGCGAGCGCGACAAGCTGCTGAAAATGGAAAGCTTGCTGCACCAGCGCGTGATTGGCCAGGAAGAGGCGGTCGTAGCGGTCTCCAACGCCGTGCGCCGGTCCCGCGCCGGGTTGTCGGACCCTAATCGTCCGAGTGGCTCGTTCATGTTCCTCGGCCCGACCGGTGTGGGTAAAACCGAGCTGTGCAAGGCGCTGGCCGAGTTTCTCTTCGACACGGAAGAGGCCATGGTGCGCATCGACATGTCCGAGTTCATGGAGAAACATTCCGTGGCACGGCTGATCGGTGCGCCACCGGGTTATATCGGCTATGAAGAGGGCGGTTACCTGACCGAGGCGGTGCGGCGCAAGCCGTATTCGGTGATCCTGCTCGATGAGGTCGAGAAGGCCCATCCGGATGTGTTCAACATTTTGCTGCAAGTGCTGGAGGATGGTCGCCTGACCGACAGCCACGGGCGCACGGTGGACTTTCGCAATACGGTGATCGTGATGACCTCCAACCTGGGCTCGACGCAGATCCAGGAGCTGGTGGGCGATCGCGAGGCGCAGCGCGCGGCGGTGATGGACGCGATCTCTACCCATTTCCGTCCGGAGTTCATCAACCGGGTCGACGAAGTGGTGATCTTCGAGCCGTTGGCCCGGGATCAGATTGCCGGCATTACCGAGATCCAGTTGGGTCGCCTGCGCAGCCGCCTCACCGAGCGTGAGCTGAAATTGCAGTTGAGCGGTGAGGCGTTGGACAAGTTGATTGCGGTGGGTTACGACCCGGTCTATGGCGCACGGCCGCTCAAGCGAGCGATCCAGCGCTGGATCGAAAACCCGCTGGCACAGTTAATCCTGTCCGGGCGCTTCATGCCGGGCGAAACCGTGACCGGTACGGTGGAGAACGACGAAATCGTCTTCAACTGAAGGCCGGCTTTGGCGACGATGGAAATGGCCTTGCCTTGCAAGGCCATTTTTTTCATCAGGCCGTTGAACTCAAAGGAAAAGGCTTGTAAAGTGCGCCCCGCAGTACGTCACCCCAAGGGCGACTTCTCACTGAGAAGGAATCCAAAATAAGTTGCAAATCATTGTCTTGAAAGCAATTTAAGGGGTTGACAGAGGTTTTGAAGATTGTAGAATAGCGCGCCTCAGACACACGAACGCAGCGATGCTTAAGGGTAGAAGAGGTTGAAGCGAGCTTCAACGTTGTAGCTTCAAAATTGCAGTAACTTGAAATATCAGTTCCGTGATAGCTCAGTCGGTAGAGCAAATGACTGTTAATCATTGGGTCCCAGGTTCGAGTCCTGGTCACGGAGCCATTTTAATCGGGGTATAGCGCAGTCCGGTAGCGCGCCTGCTTTGGGAGCAGGATGTCAGGAGTTCGAATCCCCTTACCCCGACCATATTTGGGTCGTTAGCTCAGTTGGTAGAGCAGTTGGCTTTTAACCAATTGGTCGTAGGTTCGAATCCCACACGACCCACCATTTTTGAAACCAGCTCGCTGGAATCGAATCTTAAGATCAGAGGCCAAAAGCGCTGATCGAGGAAGGCGACTTGCGAAGGTCGCCTTTTTTTTACCGGGGTATAGCGCAGTCCGGTAGCGCGCCTGCTTTGGGAGCAGGATGTCAGGAGTTCGAATCCCCTTACCCCGACCATACTAAAAATCCTCGTATCGAAAGATACGGGGATTTTTTTTGCCTGCAATAAAGTGGATCGACTTAAGACATCGTACAACTTGCCGATAACCCAGCGACAGGGGCCTGGCCCCACCTCAGGCCACCAATAAAAAAGGCACTCCCCTATGTCGCTTCGTCAGTTGAATATCGCCCCCCGTGCCGCGTTGGGGTTTGCCTTGATCGCCGTGCTGGTGGCGTTACTCGGGGTGTTTGCGCTGGGTCAGATGTCGAGCATTCGTGACAGTGAAGTCGCCGTGGAAACCCAGTGGCTGCCCAGCATTCGTGAGGGGGGCGATATCCGCGAGTGGATGCTGCGGATCCGCACCATCTCCCTGCGCATGGCCCTGGACCAAGACCCGAAGAATATCCCGGTGTACCGCGCACAAATGGACACGCGCGACAAAGAACTGGGCGAAAAAATCGCGGCTTACGAAAAACTCGTCGTGACGCCTGAAGGCAAGGCCCTTTACGACCAGTTCAAGCAGACCTTTGCCGCTTACCGTACCGGTATCGCGCAATCCTTCACCTTGGCGGAGCAAGGGCGTCGGGACGAGCTGATCAAGCTGCTGCTGGTGGACATGAAGACCGTGGTGGACGGTTCCGGCAAGCAGCTCAACGATCTGGCGGAGTTGTTCTCCAAGCAGGTGTCCGTCGAGAGCCAGAAGTCCCAGGAGCACTACGCCAATTCCCGCATGATCGTCAGCCTGTTCATTGTGCTGGCCGCCCTGGCCACGGTGGCCCTGGCCATGCTGCTCACGCGCAGTATCGTCAAACCCTTGGGCGAGGCCTTGAATGCCGCGGAGAGCGTCGCCCGGGGTGACCTGACCCGGCCAATCGAGACCCATGGCAACGACGAAGTGAGCCGCCTGCTCAAGGCGTTGGCGGCGATGCAACAGAATCTGCGTGAGACCCTGCAGGGCATCAGCGGCTCTGCCGCGCAATTGGCCACCGCGGCCGATGAGCTGAACGCCGTCACCCTCGACAGCACTCAAAGCTTGCAGCAACAGAACAACGAAATTGAACAGGCCGCCACTGCCGTCACCGAGATGACCACCGCTGTGGAGGAAGTGGCGCGCAATGCGGTTTCCACCTCCGATGCCACCCGTCAGTCCAGTGAATCGGCCTCCCTGGGGCAGCAGCGGGTCAGCGACACAGTCGATGCCATCGGCGCCCTCGCCAGCGATGTGCAGGTGACCGGCGGCTTGGTGCAATCGTTGGCCAACCAGTCGCAGGATATCGGCAAGGTGCTGGACGTGATCCGCGCCATCGCCGAGCAGACCAACCTGCTGGCTCTCAACGCGGCCATTGAGGCGGCGCGGGCGGGTGAGAGCGGGCGTGGGTTTGCGGTGGTGGCCGATGAGGTGCGGGCGCTGGCGTATCGCACGCAGCAATCGACCCAGGAAATCGAGCAAATGGTCCAGGGCATGCGCAGCGGTGCCACCCAGGCACTCGATTCCATGCAGGCCAGCTCCAGTCGCGCCGCCAGCACCTTGGCCATGGCGGAGCGGGCAGGGGACGCGCTGCAGACCATCACGGCCTCGGTCAATGAAATCCACGAACGCAACCTGGTCATCGCCAGCGCCGCCGAAGAGCAGGCGCAAGTGGCCCGTGAGGTGGATCGCAACCTGGTGAACATTCGTGATTTGTCCGTGCGCTCGGCTTCCGGCGCGGACCAGACCAGTGCCTCCAGCCATGAGTTGTCGCAGCTGGCGAATTCGCTGCGTACGATGGTGCAGCGGTTTCAGGTTTGATCGATGGATGGCTCGGACAGTGAGCCTGCCCGAGCTCAAGTCTTGACTGTACCGCCCCCATCGCGAGCAAGCTCGCTCCCACAGGATGACCGCGATCAACTGTGGGAGCGAGCTTGCTCGCGATAGCGGTGGATCATTCGGCATCAATGCCGCTGGTTCACCGCAATCATTGGCAGGCCCTGTTTCCTCAGTGCAACTTCAGCCTAGGCTCAGTCCCGCGCCCGATCTTGCTGCCCAGCATCAGCATGGCCGTGCGGAACATGCCGTACAGCGCCATCTGGTGCATGCGGTACAGCGACACATAGAACATCCGCGCCAGCCAGCCTTCGAGCATCACACTGCCGGTCAGGTTGCCCATCAGGTTGCCCACCGCCGAGAACCGCGACAGCGAAATCAGCGAGCCGTAGTCGGTGTACTTGTATTCAGGCAGGGCCTTGCCTTCGATCCGCAGCTTCAGGGATTTGGCCAGCAGCGAGGCCTGCTGGTGCGCTGCCTGGGCGCGGGGTGGAACGTTGCGATCGCTGCCCGGTTGCGGGCAGGCGGCGCAATCGCCGAAGGCAAAGATGTTCTCGTCGCGGGTGGTCTGTAGCGTCGGCAGCACTTGCAGCTGGTTGATCCGGTTGGTCTCCAGCCCGTCGATGTCCTTGAGGAAGTCCGGTGCGCGAATTCCGGCGGCCCAGACTTTCAGGCTCGCGTCGATCACTTGGCCATCCGCCGTGATCAGGCTGTCGGCGGTCACCTGGCTGACGGCGGCGTTGGTCATGACGTTGACGCCGAGTTTTTCCAGGGTCTTGTGCACCGGTCCGCCGATACGCTCTGGCAGCGCCGGCAAGACCCGTGGGCCCGCCTCGATCAGGGTGATGTGCATGTTTTCCGGTTTGATCCGGTCCAGGCCGTAGGCGTGCAGTTCGTGGGCGGCATTGTGCAGCTCGGCCGCCAGTTCGACCCCGGTCGCACCGGCGCCGACGATGGCGACGCTGATGCGCTCGACGATATCGGTCTGTCCGGCGTGGGCACGCAGATAGTGGTGGAGCAATTGCTGATGGAAGCGCTCGGCCTGCTTGCGGGTGTCCAGGAACAGGCAGTGTTGCGCCGCGCCTTCGGTGCCGAAGTCATTGGTGGTGCTGCCGACGGCAATCACCAGGCTGTCGTAGCCCAATTCCCGAGCCGGCAACAGCTCGACGCCCGCCTCGTCATAGGTCGCGGCCAGCTGGATTCGCTTGCGCTCCCGGTCCAGGCCGCTCATGCGCCCAAGCTGGAACTCGAAGTGGTTCCATTTTGCCTGGGCGACGTAGTTGAGTTCGTCTTCGGAGGAGTTCACGGAACCGGCAGCCACTTCATGCAGCAGGGGTTTCCAGATGTGGGTCAGGTTCGCGTCGACCAGCATCACACTGGCCGTGCCACGCTTGCCCAGAGTCTTACCCAGACGGGTAGCCAACTCCAGACCGCCGGCGCCGCCGCCAACGATGACAATACGATGAGTCATGGGGATATCTCGCAAGGCTAAAGGAATTCGGTGCCGTTACCCGAGCGAGCGCCAAGCGCTTCATAGCGTCAGGTAACTGATCAGTCGGCTCAACAGGCCCAGGCCGATCGTGATGGCCAGTACCACCACCAGGAGCATCCACGGCCGGAAAGGCCGGCGCTCGACTCGGTGCTGGGACAGTTGCAGGTACTCTTCGACATGCTTCTGGTCTTCTGGGTTCAGGCGACTGGTCATAAAGGCCTCGTCAGGTAGACGTTGCGAAAGGTGAAGACGTTACAGCGTCCGGCTAGCCGGCATTGAAAGCAGCGTAGCCGCTCGCCGGAACAGGTTCGACGCTCAGGCGGTCGTCCAGGCGAATGATTCCACTTTTTAACACTCGGGCGGTGATTCCGCCATGGCCGCGTACGGCCTGGAACGTACCTTCGCCGAGGTTTCGTTCCAGTCGTGCGCAGGGTTGGCACCAGCCGGTGGTTTCAAAGATGGCTTGGCCGATGCGAAAGCGCCGACCCTTGAGGCTGAACAGATTGATGCCGCTGACCACAATATTGCGCCGCAACTCCTGAGGCAGTACTGGCTGGTTCTCGGGGCGGCCCATCAGCGAGCCGATCACCGCCAGGTGCTCCCATTGGATCAGCGTCACTTGTCGCGCATTGCGCGCACCGGGGCGGGCATGATCGCCGGTCAGTCCGGCTTCCAGGCGGGCCTCCACGGCGTCCAGTTCGATCATCGGTGCGTGGCCTTGGGGGCGCACGCCAATCCAGCGTACGCGGCCCTGCTGCGGCACGGCGGCGATCAATTCCTGCAATGGGCTCACAGGCTGATCCCGACATCGAACACGATGCTGCGCCCCAGGTTACCCCGCAAAAAGTCCGGCGCGTCGGGGTGGGCGAACAGCACTCGGGCAAACGTCGGCCCCACCAGCGACAGCGAGCGCCAGCCCTGGCGCAGGTATTCGGTAGGCGGTGGGAAGTGACTGTTGAGGTCCAGCACTTCGCGCTTGAGGCTGGCGAAGGCGATGATGTCCAAGTCGCCCAGGTCCATGCCGCGCTCGGTGTAGTTGTGGGCTTTCTTGCGCAAGGTCGGGGCCAGGCGCATCAGGAACTCATTGGCCGGGATCCGCCGGGGCTTGGCTTCGCGCCGCACCAGTTGGCTCAGGGAGAATGCGCTGCGGCGGCGTTGCAGTTCATCGCGCCATTCGTCATTGAGGCGGCGACCTTCGTCGAGTACGAAAAACACCTCGAAATTGGCATCGCGAAACAGCACGTCCGGTGGCTCACCGGCCGGGGCGAACTCGTCGGCGCGATAAGGCACGTTCAGCCCTTGCAGCAGACGCTGGCAGACCCAACGCTCACGCTCCCATTTGCGGGCATTGGAGAGAAAGGCGTTGGCTTGCTCGGCCGCGATGGTCAGCAGGCGTAAGTAATCGGAGTCATCCATGGGCCCAAGCTTAGCGTTCAATTGCGACAAGCTGGAAGCGTTGCGTTGATTAATGGCCGTTAGGGGGCGGGGTGTAGACTGCCGAGAGTTGTGGCGAGGGAGCTTGCTCCCTCATCACAGAAAATCGATGCAACAAGGGCAAGCGAAAGGAGTAGTCCCATGATCGGTGCCGAACTGCTCTCACCGCAAACCCTGGCGGCCGGTTGGCTGATGTATGTGCCGGTGTTGGCCTGGGCCGTGGTGCGGGCACCATGGGTCGAGCTGTTCACCGACAGCCGTCGCCAGCATTTGCTGTTCGGCACGGTGCTGGCGTTGTTCATGCTGTGGCTGGTGCGACGGGATTTCGACACCGGCGTCTCGTATCATTTCATCGGCATGACCGCCGTGACGCTGCTGCTGGACTGGCCATTGGCAATCCTGGGTGGCTTGTGCGCGCAGCTTGCGCTGGTGCTGCTGGGCCGTCAGGACATGGCGGCGGTCGGGGTCAACGGTGCGCTGCTGATCCTGCTGCCGGTGCTGGTCACCGAGTGTTGCGCGATCCTGGTGGAGCGCGCCCAGCCGCGCAATCTGTTCGTGTACATCTTCTGTTCGGGATTTCTCGCCGCCGCGCTTTCGGCGTTGGCATGCCTGCTGCTGGGGCTTGGCCTGTTGTGGTACGACGGGATATTCGCCATGCCTTACTGGCTGGAGGATTTCATCGGCTACCTCTGGCTGATCATCTTTCCCGAGGCTTTCATCAACGGCATGGTGATCAGTGCGTTGGTGGTGTTCAGCCCCGAATGGCTGGAGACCTTCAACCGCACGCGCTACCTGTCGGCACCGTGGAACGATGATGACAAGCCTTGATTCACGTCAAGGCTGCCCCACCGCACGCCCTTCATGCTCTGGAAAACTTCCAGGAGTACAACCATGAGTGTTTATGAGTGGGCCAGGCAAGAGATCAGGCGTAGCCACGACGCCGCCATGGAGATCGGCTTCGATCCGGGCTTGAGCCTGCGGGCCTTGCTCAGTGCCATCGTGCAGCAGAGCAAGACAGTGCGCAGCGCTGAAGACCTGGCCGACGAGTTGAGTTTCCTCGCGGAAAACCTCGACGATGAGCAGGACTACGGTTTCATGCGGCCTTAGTGGTGTGAGCGTGGCTCGAAGTCTTCGCTGAACAGCTCATCCTCGGCGTCGGGGCTGACCGGAATCTTGTGTTCTTCCGACGCCCAGGCGCCGAGGTCGATCAGTTTGCAGCGATCAGAGCAGAACGGCCGGAATGTGCTCTCCGGGCTCCATTCCACAGGGGCACCACAGGTTGGGCAATCAACGGTTGGGGTTTGGCTCATGATTGGCCTCCACGCAAAGTAAGGTAAAAGTGATGCAGGCGCTCGACCTCGCTGTGCAGCCAGGCGAGGTCGCGATCGTTGACCACCACGTCGTCGGCATGGTTCAGGCGATCCTGACGGCTGGACTGAGCCTTGAGGATTGCCTGGACCTGCTGTTCGCTGGTCTGGTCGCGCTGCAACGTACGTTCGATCTGCAGTTGTTCCGGTGCATCGATCACCAGGACCCGCTGGGTCATGGCGTACTGCCCAGATTCGATCAGCAGCGGCGACACCAGGATCGCGTAGGACGATTGTGCCTGAGCCAGATGATGGGCTATTTCCTCGGCGATCAGCGGATGTAGCAGCGCCTCGAGCCAGCGGCGCTCATCGGCCTGCTCGAAAATCAGCTTGCGCAGCGCCGCCCGGTCCAGGGTTCCGTCAGCCTGCAATACGCCAGGGCCGAAGTGCTCGGCGATTTTCGCCAGCGCCGGGCGCCCGGGTTCGACCACCCAGCGTGCCGCATGATCGGCGTCGATGACGTGCACGCCCAGGTCGATGAAATGCTGGGCTGCCGCGCTCTTGCCGCTGCCGATGCCACCGGTCAGGCCGAGAATCCAGGGTTTTTCCAGAGGGTTATTCATAAAAGATCGACATTAGAAACCGACAGACTGCCAATAGAAGTCGGTTATTTGACCACCCCAGAGCAAGGCAATCCAGCCGGCAATGGCCAGATAAGGCCCAAAGGGGATTTGCGTCGACCCGGGAGCATCACGCAAGCGCAGCACAATGACCCCGATAACGGCGCCCACCAGCGATGACAACAGCAGCGTCAGCGGCAGGATCTGCCAGCCACCCCAGGCGCCCAGCATCGCCAGCAGCTTGAAATCCCCGTAGCCCATGCCTTCCTTGCCGGTGATCAGCTTGAACACCCAGAACACCGACCACAACGCCAGGTAGCCGGCCACCGCGCCCCACATCGCCTGGTCCAGGGAAACGAACAGCCCGAAGCTGTTGACGATCAAGCCCAGCCACAACAACGGCAATACCAAGGTATCGGGCAGCAATTGATGCTCGGCATCGATCAGGCTCATGCCCAGCAGGCCCCAGGTCAGCACCAACACCATCGCAGCGTGCCAGCCAAAGCCGAAATGCCAGGCGACGAACGCCGATAACGCGCCGCAGGCCACTTCGGTCAGGGGATAGCGCTTGCCGATGGGCGCGGCGCAACCCGAACAGCGGCCGCGCAGCATCAGGTAGCTCAATAGCGGAATGTTCTCCCAGGCGCGGATGCGATGGCCGCAGTGCGGGCACTGGGAATGGGGCAGCATGAGGTTGTAGACCGGGCCCGGGGTTTCGGCGGGCAGGCCTAGCAGCTCGTGGGCTTGCAGGCGCCATTCGCGGTTGAGCATCTTTGGCAGGCGCCACACCAGCACGTTGAGGAAGCTGCCGATGATCAGGCCGAGCAATGCCGCAACGAGCACAAAAGCCACGGGATACAGCACGAAAAATTCGCTCAGGGGCATGTCAGATCGCAGAGCCGAGTTGAAAGATGGGCAGGTACATGGCAACCACCAGGCCACCGACGACGACCCCCAGGATCACCATGATGAAGGGTTCCATCAGGCTGGTGAGGTTGTCCACCAGATTGTCCACTTCGGCCTCATAAAAGCTCGCCACCTTGTCGAGCATGTCGTCCAGCGCGCCGGATTCCTCGCCGATGGCGGTCATCTGGATGGCCAGGTTCGGAAAGATGCCTGAGGCGCGCATGGAAAAATTCAACTGCATGCCGGTGGAGACGTCCTGGCGGATGCGCTGCACGGCGCGCTTGAACACCACGTTGCCGGTGGCGCCCGATACCGAATCGAGGGCTTCGACCAGCGGCACGCCAGCGGCGAATGTCGTCGAGAGCGTGCGGGCGAAGCGCGCCACCGCAGACTTGTACATCAAGGTGCCGATCAAGGGGAGCTTGAGCAGCCACTTGTCTCGCCAGTCACGAAACGCCTGGGACCGCTTGAGGGCATATTTCACCCCGAAGAACGTCCCCACCAAGGCGCCAAGCAACATCCACCACCATTGCTGCATGAATTCCGACAGGCCGATGACCATCACCGTGAAAGCCGGCAGCTGCGCCCCGAACCCGGAGAAGACTGATTCGAACTGCGGCACCACCTTGACCAGCAGGATGCCGGTGACCACCGCTGCGACGAGTATCACTGCCGTGGGGTAGGTCATGGCTTTCTTGATCTTGGCCTTGAGGGCTTCGCTCTTTTCCTTGTAAGTCGCCACCCGGTCCAGCAGGGTGTCCAACGCACCGGCCTGTTCGCCGGCGTCCACCAGGTTGCAGTACAGCTCGTCGAAATATTGCGGGCATTTGCGCAGCGAGGCGGCGAAGCTGTTGCCGGCGGCGACTTCCTGCTTCACCTGGTCCACCAGCTTGCGCATGTTGGCGTTGTCGAAGCCTTCGCCGATGATGTCGAACGCCTGCAACAGCGGCACGCCAGCCTTGAGCATCGTGGCCATCTGGCGGGTGAAGAGGGCGATGTCCAGCGGCTTGATGCGCTTGCCCTTGCTGAATATCGAGGTGGATTTCTTGCGCACCTTCTCCGGGTTGATGCCTTGCTTGCGCAGTTGTGCCTTGACCAGGGCTGGGCTCTGGCCCGTCAGCTCGCCGGTCATTTTCGCGCCTTTGCGGTCTTTGCCTTCCCACGTATAGACGTCGGTTTTTACTGCCTTGACCGCCATGCTCAATCCTTGGTGACCCGGTTGATTTCTTCGAGGCTGGTGACGCCCTGCATCACTTTGAGCAGCCCCGATGTGCGCAGGTCATTGAAGCCGTCCTTGCGCATTTGCAGATCGATTTCCAGCGAGTTGCCCTCGGCCATGATCAACCGTTGCAGCTCGGGCGTGTTCTTGACCACTTCGTAAACCCCCACGCGCCCTTTGTAGCCGTGGTTGCACTGTTCGCAACCGACCGGCTCATAGATCGTGAATGTGCCGATGCGTTCCCGGGGGAAACCTTCCTTGAGCAAGGTTTCCTCGGGAACCTCGATGGCCTTCTTGCAGTGGTTGCACAGCTTGCGCGCCAGCCGCTGGGCGATGATCAGGTGCACGGCGGTGGCGATGTTGAACCCCGGAATGCCCATGTTCTGCAAGCGGATCAGGGTTTCGGCGGCGCTGTTGGTGTGCAAGGTGGAGAGCACCAGGTGCCCGGTCTGGGCGGCCTTGATGGCGATTTCGGCGGTTTCCAGGTCGCGGATCTCGCCGACCATGATCACATCCGGGTCCTGGCGCAGGAACGAGCGCAGGGCCTGGGCGAAGTCCAGCCCCTGGCGCGGGTTCACGTTGACCTGGTTGATGCCTTCCATGTTGATCTCCACCGGGTCTTCGGCGGTGGAAATGTTGATGTCCACGGTGTTGAGGATATTCAGCCCGGTGTACAGCGATACGGTCTTGCCCGAGCCGGTCGGTCCGGTGACCAGGATCAGCCCTTGTGGTTGCTTGAGGGCGGCCATGTACAGGTCTTTCTGATCCGGTTCATAGCCCAGGGCATCGATGCCCATTTGCGCACTGGACGGGTCGAGGATCCGGATTACCACTTTTTCGCCCCAGAGCGTCGGCAGGGTGTTGACCCGGAAGTCGATGGACTTGGTTTTCGACAGGCGCATTTTCAATCGGCCGTCCTGGGGTTTGCGCCGCTCGGAAATATCCAGGCTGGCCATGACCTTCAGGCGGGCGGCAATACGGGTCGCCAGTTGGATCGGCGGCCGGGCCACTTCCCGCAGCATGCCGTCGGTGCGCACCCGCACCCGGTAGATTTTTTCGTAAGGCTCGAAGTGCAGGTCGGAAGAGCCGCCCTTGATCGCGTCCAGCAGCATCTTGTTGACGAAACGCACCACGGGCGCGTCGTCGGTGTCCTGGCCGCCGATGGAATCCTGCTTGGTGTCGTCGATCGATTCGATGTCCAGGCCGTCGAGGTCGGCATCGCCCATGCCTTCCAGGCCCGTACTTGTGGATTCGAAGAATTTCTCGATGGCGTCGCTGAGTTTATCGTCCTCCACCAGGATGGCTTCGGTGGTCAGGCCGGTGCTGAACTGGATGTCATTGATGGCCTGGTGATTAGTCGGGTCGGAGATGCCCACGAACAGTTTGTTGCCGCGTCGCCACAGCGGCAGGGCATGGTGCTGGCGCACCAGTTTTTCGCTGACCAGGCCGGTGGGCTGGGCTTCTTTGTCCAGGCTGTTGAGGTCCAGCAGGGCGACGCCGAAATGCTCCGAGGCAATTTCCGCGACCTGACGGCTCTGGACCAGTTTGTTCTGCACCAGGTAGCTGACCAGGGGGATGCGGCTGCGTTGCGCCTGTTGATACGCCTGTTGCGCACTTTGCTCGGTGATCAGTTCGGCCAGCACCAATTGCTTGGTCAGGCCGCTGAGGGCGATGTCATTCATGGGGATACCGGACGCGGACAGTTCATGACTTATAGCCTAGTCAAGCATCGACGCCAAACCAGCGGGCCAGGGTGACAAAAAACGTCAGATAGTGCGGTTGTGGAGGTAGGACGCCGCCGTTGTGCGGGTTCAAACCCCTTTATTGATAGGGCTTGAGGGTTGGCATGTGCCCTGCAATGGCCGTTTCAGGTCATGAGATTTCGACTCATGCATGGGAGATGTCTATGAATAAGCAAAAGGGTTTTACGCTGATCGAGCTGCTGATCGTCGTGGCGATCATCGGCATTCTGGCGACATTCGCGTTGCCGCAGTACTCCAGGTACCAAGCGCGAGCCAAGGCGACGGCCGGGCTGGCGGAAATCAGTGCATTAAGAGTGGCGTTCGAAGATGTCATGAATCAGGGGACGAGCCCTACGCTGGCCAACATTGGTGGCACATCACCCACCAGCAACTGCACACTCACAGCGTCGGGGACGGCCAACGATGGAGTAGGCACGATCGCTTGCACCCTCCTTAATGCACCTGCTCCGGTGCTCGGCAGAACCATCACGCTCAGTCGATCTGCCGCAGGGGTCTGGACCTGTGCCTCTACTGCCGCTCAAGAATTCTTGCCAGCTGGCTGTACCGGTGCCGCCGCGGGTCCATAAACGATCCCTGTTGACTCGGCCCCGCTTAAACACCGGGGCTTTTTATTGGGCGTTGGAAATGTTCAGTAATTCAGAAGCTTAGCGGGCGAGCGAAACCCGCAACTTGCATGTTGAAAATCGCCAGGTCATGCATTTTGCATGATCACGAAAACAACCGCTTCGCTTAACCTGCTGATTTATAAGAAATTTATAAATGTTTCAAAACTGGCACAGCCTTCGCACTACTCCTGATAACCCTGCCGGGATCCACCTCCGGCAGTTTTTGAGAAAAACAGGAGTTACTCGTATGAAGAAGTTCGCTATCACTGCCGCCGCTGCTACCGCACTGACCCTGACCATGGCTAGCGCATTCGCCGAGACCACTCAAGCAACTCAGGCGCCAATGATGCTGGCTGCGGGCGAAGTGACAGAGGCCAAGGAAGACGTTTCCGATACCTGGATCACCACCAAGGTCAAAGCTGACCTGGTCACCGAAAAAGGCATTCCTGGCAGCGACATCAAAGTCGAAACCAATAAAGGTGTTGTGTCCCTGTCTTCGATGACCAAAGTCACTGATGCACAAAAAGACACCGCCGTGGCGATCGCCAAGAAAATCAAAGGCGTCAAGGCCGTATCGGCTGACGGCCTGAAAGCCGAGTAAGGCTAAGACTTCTCGCCTGGACCGGGAGAAGGCACGGTAAGCGGGCTGAGTCATACGCTTGCCGTTGCTTTGGAGTTCATGCGAAAGGCCACACGGACGTGGCCATTACAGGCCCCCGGCATTCGTGCCGGGGGCCTGTTCTATTCTGGGGAGGGAAGAGTGTGCGGTCCGGCCGGGGAAACCGGGTTGTCCTTATCGCGAGCAAGCTCGCTCCCACAGGGATCGAGTTCTTTCAGAAGAAAGCGATCAAGCCTGTTCCCCCAGGGATCGAGTTCTTTCAGAAGAAAGCGATCAAGCCTGTTCCCCCAGGGGATCGAGTTCTGCCGGAAGCAATGCGATCAAATGTGGGAGCGAGCTTGCTCGCGATGGCGGCGGTACATTCAGCGCCCCCGCTTGCTGGTGATCTGCACCAGCCGATTCCCCTCGAAACGCAGGTACTGGTACATGCCGCTGTTGGGGCCGTAGGTCCATTCTTCCACCGGGTATTCCTCCCGGCGATTGACACTGCGCTTGTAGCCCAGGTCATCCCGTGCCGCGGGCTGCCCGCACTTTTGCAGCACTTCACTGGAGCGGTCGCCGACGCTGATCAACTGGCTGCCGCAGCGCAACGTGTCGGCAGCCGATACCTGACCGGCGGCGAGCAACAGACCCAGGCTGAGCCTGTAGCACGGTTTCATCTTATTCGGCATCCAGATGCATAGGGGTAATCACCCGGCCATCGCTTTCAGCCTGGCCGAGGCTGGCGTCGATGAAGTACACGCGGTCGTCGGCCAATTGGCCTTTGTCCACCAGGAAATCCTTGATGCTGCTGGCCCGTTCCTGCCCCAGCTGACGCAATAGCACGTCGCTGCCGCTCCAGAACTTGATCACGCCTTCGCGCAGTTTCTCGATACGGGCCTTTTTATCCAGTTGCGTCCATTCGGCCGGCGGCTGGGTCTTGAGGCGCGTGCGGTAGATGCCTTCGAGCAGCGGGGCCTTTTCATCCTCGGGCACTTCTATCAGCGAAGCCTGGGCCGGAACTTTGTCGCCCCGACGCTGGAGCATCTTGTAGTAGTTGTACTGGTATTCGCGCTCCAGGCGCTGGGCGGCGAGCAATGGTCCGTCGCTGCTCTCGGCGGCGGTGCCTTCGATCTCCAGGCGCAGCTCCGGCCGTTTGGCCAGGGCTTCGGAGAGTTTGAGCAGCGTGCCTTCGTTGTCCTTGCTCAGGTCGCTGGAGCCCGGCGCAAACGCGACGCTGCCCAGGTCCTCCGAGCCGCCGCCGGCCACCAGCCCGCCGATGAGCTTGAACGGCGCCTGGGCCGCGCGTACCACCAGGTTGCGCAGGGTCTGCCAGACGATGGGCATGACACTGAACTGCGGATCGTTGAGGTTGCCAGTGACCGGCAGTTCGATGGAAATCTTGCCCTCTGAGTCCTTGAGCAAAGCGATGGCCAGTTTCAGCGGCAGGCTCACAGCGTCCGGGCTGTCGACTTTTTCCCCCAACTGCAATTGCTCGACCACCACCTTGTTCTCCGCCTGGAGCTGGCCCTTGGTGATTCGGTAATGCAGATCGAGATTGAGCCGGCCCTTGCGGATGCGATAACCGGCGAACTTGCCGGAGTAGGGCGTCAGGGTCGTCAGCTCGACCCGTTTGAAACTGGTGGCGATGTCGAGGCTGGCCATCGGGTCGAAGGGGTTGACCGCGCCCTTGATAGTGACAGGTGCGTAACGGTCGACCTTGCCCTTGACGTCCACGCTGGCCGGTTGAGCCTGGCGGCTGTCGATGGTGCCGATCTGGCCATTGAGTTGCTGGATGGCCGTGGCGAAGTTGGGTGTCAGGCTGAAGTCGGCGAAGTTGGCCGAACCGTCGTTGATGGCGATGCCGCCGATGTGAATGCCCAGCGGTTTTTCCTGGGACGCCGGTTTTGCCGCGGTGCTCTTCGTGCCGCTGTCGGCCGGTTGCGGGATCAGCAGGTCATCGACGTTGGTGGTGCGGTCGTCATTGATCATGAACCGCGCGTAAGGCTGGAACAGGTTGACCTTGTCGATGGACAGGCTGTCGCCGTGCTGATAGTTCAGGCCCTCGAGGACCAGTTTCTGCCACTTGAGGAAATCACGGGTCTTGAGGGTGTCGAGGGTGTGCAACTGATCGACCTGGGCGCGGCCGGTGACGGCGAATGCCAGCGGCTCGGTGCTTTTGAGGTCGACCGCCAGGTCACTGCCGAGCATCCCGGAGCGCAGCTCCAGGCGAATGAATGGGTTGATATACGACTGGGCGACACGCAGGTCGATGTCCTGGGTCTTGACCTTGAGCCTGGCGCTGATCGGGTTCAGGTTGACCTCGCCATCGGCCAGGATCTTGCCCTGTTTGCCCAGTCCGGTGTCCAGCTTGAGGGTAAAGGGCGAGCCATTGAGGGTGTCGTAGTTCTGCAGGTCGAGGTTCAGCGGGCCGACCTCCAGGGCCACGGCGGGCTGCGCCTGGCGGTCGGCCAGGTGCACTCGGTAGTCGCGCAGTTGCACGTCCTTCAACAGCACTTGCCACGGTTTGCTGGGCGGTGCCGGTTCAGCTTTTGGCGAGTCGGCCGCCGCCGGGGCGGATGCCGGTTCAGCCTTGACCTGCGGTTTGGCTGGCTGGCTGGCGAAGAGCTTCTGCCAGTCCAACTGCCCGTCCGCCTCGCGAGCGGCCCAGGTTTCCAGCTTCTGGCTGCGGATCTTGCCCACGATAACCTGCTGCTTGGCCAGGTCCACCGTGGTTTCGCTCACGTCCAGGCGTTCGAGTTTCACCAGTGGACGGCCATCGGGGGACTTGATGGCGAAGGGCGCGACACTGACGGCGACGTTGTTGAGCAGCAGCTCGGTGCCTTTGGCCAGGTTGAGCTTGTAATCGGCGTTGAGGTTCAGGACGCCGTTTTCCAACACCAGCGGTACGGCGTCGCGTACGTAGGGCCACCAGGCTTTCATTTGGCCGCCAGTGACCTTGAGCGTGCCTTGGGAGGCAATGGGTGTGAGGCTGAAATTGCCGGTCCAATCGATCTGTCCGCCCTGGGGGCCGGCCGCCACCAGGGTCATGTCGGCATTGTCGTCGGGCAGGGTGCTGAGGTTCTTCAGCTCGAAATCGAGGGTGTCGTAGAGGAATTCGATGGGCTCGCTGGGGCGCAGGTCCTGGAAATGCACGTATCCGCCGGCCAACTTGATTCGATCGACCCGCAGGGGGAACGGCTTGGCCTCGGGATCGGCGGGCGTCGGTTCGCTGGCAGGCAGCTTGAACAGGCCCAGCAGGTTCAACTGGCCGTCCTTGGTGAACACGACTTCGGTCTTGGGCTTGTCCAGCTCGATGTCGACCAGATGCAGGGCGCCGGACCACAAGCTGTCGAGTTGCAGATTGGCGTAGAGCCGTTCGAAGCCGACCTGCTCCTTGCCTGGCTCGCCAATATTCAGGCCCCAGAGGGTGACTTCAAGGCTGAAAGGATTGAGTTCTATACGCTGGATCTGCGCCGGCACTGTCGCATGGGCGGCCAATTGCTGATTGGCGATGCGCAAGGCAATGCCCGGCAATATCAGAAAACCCAACAGGCTGTAGAGGGCCAGTGCGGTCAACAGGGCGCCGAAAGCGCGAATCAATCCTTTGGGCATGTGCGGCTTCATCTAGTGTGAATTCAGAGTGCCTTGGAGTATGGCATGCGTTTACGGTTCCGAAGCCACTGTGATTTAACAGATTTGTCCGTTTTGCGCGTAAGAATTCCGAGTCTGGCTTAGAGTTGGAGGATCAGCGTCTTGAGTGGCGGTTGTTGATCCAGGGAGGGAAAATCGCTGCCGGGTGCCAGCACGCTCCACTCGCGCACCGGTCGGCCAGCTTTTTCCGCACAACGCAACACCTGCTCGCGCCAGTCGTCCATGGGCACTTTTGCCAGGTTGTTGCAGCAGATCAGCACGCCATTGTCAGCGGTGGTGAGCAGCGCCGGTTTCAGCAGGCTTTGGTAGTCGCGCAACAAGTCGACAGTGCCGAAGGCACTTTTGGCCCAGGCCGGAGGGTCGAGCAGCACCAGGTCGTACTGGCGTTGCTCCAGGCGCACATAGCTGGGCAGTTTTTGCCCGCGACGCTGGCTGATGGGCAGGCCGGCCAGTTGGCGAATCGCCGGGAAGTAATCCGACTGCACGAATTCCATGGGTGGCAAATCGGGGTTGAGCAGGCCGTTTTCGCGGCCCACCGCCAGGTTGCCTTCGGCGAAGTCCAGGTTGCACACCTCCCGCGCGCCACCGGCCGCAGCGCTCAGGCCGACGCCACAGGTGTAGGCGAACAGGTTCAACACGCTTTTGCCACGGCTGTTTGCCTTGACCCAGCCTCGGGCGTTGCGCAGGTCGAGAAACAGCAAGGGATCCTGCCCGGCATGGCGGCCGCGAACGCGATAATTCAAGCCCCATTCATGCCCGACCAGGTCTTGCAGGGCGGCCTCGTCCGCCTGATAGACCGTGTCCTGGCGGTCGATGCGCGAATTGCCCCGGGCGCGGTCGTTGTAGACCAACAAGGTTTCCAGGCCCAGCCATTCGTTGACGAGGCCATGCAGTTGCAGCAGGTCGTCGCGCTCCAGTGACTGATGGAAGCTCTGCACCAGCAGTTGCGGGCCGTAGCGGTCGACGGTCAGGCCGGGCGCGCCTTCCTGGCTGCCGTGGAACAGGCGATAGCAATCGGTGCCTTGCTCATGCAATTGGCCGAGCAGTTCCTGACGCTGGTCGAGGGCGGCGCGCAGCGCCTGATTCAAGGAAGACATGCCGGGCGCGCCTTTGAGAAATGAGGCGCGGGAGTTTAGCAGTTATGGATACTCGGGTTGGGTATTGCATGCTGTTGAGTCGGGCTCTGACCTATGGCGAAGGGCTTTGTGGGAGCAAGGCTTGCCCGCGATGAAGGCGATGCGGTCTTTCAGGAATCGAGGTGCCTGTTTCGCGAGCAAGCTTTGCTCCCACAAAGCCCCTCGCCACAAGGACGCGGTACCTCAGGGGGAACCGCGTCGTTTGGCTTATCGATTCAAGCGCTTGTCGATCAGCCCTTCCACCACACTTGGATCGGCCAGGGTCGAGGTGTCGCCGAGGCTGTCGAGTTCGTTGCAGGCGATCTTGCGCAGGATGCGTCGCATGATCTTGCCCGAACGGGTCTTGGGCAGCGCCGGTGCCCATTGGATCAGTTCCGGCTTGGCGAAGCTGCCGATTTCCTTGCTGACGTGGGCGAGCAATTCCTTCTTCAGCTCGTCATTGGCCTCCACACCGTTCATCGGCGTGACAAAGGCATAGATGCCTTGGCCCTTGAGGTCATGGGGGTAACCGACCACGGCCGCTTCGGCGATGTTGTCGTGCAGCACCAGGGCGCTTTCCACCTCGGCGGTGCCAATGCGATGCCCGGAGACGTTGATCACATCGTCGATGCGCCCGGTGATCCAGTAATCGCCGTCTTCGTCGCGGCGCGCGCCGTCGCCGGTGAAGTAGTAGCCGGGATAGGGCTTGAAGTACGTCTCCACCATGCGTTGGTGGTCGCCATAGACACTGCGAATCTGCCCCGGCCAACTGGATTTGATCGCCAGCACGCCGCTGCCGGCGCCGCTGATTTCCTTGCCCACCTCATCCAGCAAGACCGGTTGCACGCCGAACATCGGTTGGGTGGCGCAGCCCGGTTTGAGCCGTGGGGCACTGACCAGCGGGCTGAGCATGATGCCGCCGGTTTCGGTCTGCCACCAGGTATCGACAATCGGGCAGCGTTGTTCGCCTACGATGTTGAAATACCATTCCCACGCCTCAGGGTTGATCGGCTCACCGACGCTGCCGAGCAATCGCAGGCTTTTGCGCGACGTTTCCTGCAACGGTCCGGCCCCTTCGCGCATCAGCGCACGTAGGGCGGTCGGTGCGGTGTAGAAGATGTTGACCTGGTGCTTGTCAATCACCTGCCAGAAGCGCGAACTGCTGGGGTGGCTCGGCACGCCCTCGAAGATCAGTGTGGTGGCGCCGTTGGCCAGCGGGCCGTAGACGATGTAGCTATGGCCGGTGACCCAGCCGACGTCGGCGGTGCACCAGAACACTTCGTTGTCGCGGTAGTCGAGCACGTACTTGAATGTCATCGCCGCTTGCAGCAGATAGCCGCCCGTGGTGTGCAGCACACCCTTGGGTTTGCCGGTACTGCCGGAGGTGTAGAGGATAAACAGCGGGTCTTCGGCGTCCATCGGTTCGGGCGGGCAGTCGTCGCTGATGTCGTGCATGGCCTGGTGATACCAGAGGTCACGACCTTCAACCCAGCCCACCTCGCCCTGGGTGCGCTCGACCACCAGCACGGTGCTGACGTTCGGGCAGCTTTCCAGGGCTTTGTCGACGTTGCGCTTGAGCGGTATGAAGCGTCCGCCACGCACGCCTTCGTCAGCGGTGATCACGGTGCGGCAGTCGGCATCGAGAATCCGATCGCGCAGGGAGTCCGGCGAGAAGCCGCCGAACACCACCGAATGCACCGCGCCGATGCGGGTGCAGGCGAGCATGGCGTAGGCGGCCTCGGGAATCATCGGCATGTAGATGCAGACCCGGTCGCCTTTCTTCACGCCACGGCTTTTCAGCACGTTGGCCAGGCGGCACACATGATTGTGCAGTTTCTTGTAGGTGATTTGCGCCGATTCGGCGGGGTCGTCGCCTTCCCAGATGATCGCGACCTGGTCGCCACGGGTGTCCAGGTGACGGTCGATGCAATTGGCGCTGACGTTCAGCTTGCCGCCGGCGAACCAGGACGCGTCGCCGTTCTTGAGGTCATAGCGCTGGACGGTTTGCCAGGGCGTCATCCAGTCGAGAAAGCGCGTGGCCTGCTCGGCCCAGAAGGCGCTGGGGTGTTCGATGGATTCTTTGTAGAGCCGCTTGTACTCGTCCTGACTCAGTTGCGCAGCCCGGCGGACGGCATCGGCGTGGGGGTACTGGCTGATATCGAACATGACGGTTCCTTATTCTTGTTTTTGCGACAAGTCATAAAGATGCGCCCAGTAGCCTGAGGGTTCAAGTCATGCACAAAGCAACTGTGGGAGCGAGCTTGCTCGCGATGGGGGTGGATCAGTAACACAGAGGTTGACTGACACACCGCCATCGCGAGCAAGCTCGCTCCCACAGGGATTAGCGGTGAACTCGATCAGCCGCGGTGACGCCCGCGGAAGTAGTTGATCAAACCCTGGGTCGAGGCGTCGTCGGCCGGGCTTTCTTCGCTGCCCACCAGGCGGTTGTAGACACCCTTGCCCAGTTCCTTGCCCAGCTCCACGCCCCATTGGTCGAAGGCGTTGATGCCCCAGACCACGCTCTGCACGAACACCTTGTGTTCATACAGCGCCACCAGTGCGCCGAGGCGGCGTGGGCTGATGCGTTCGACCACGAGGGTGTTGCTCGGACGGTTGCCCGGAATCACCTTGTGGGAGGCCAGTTTCTGCACCTCTTCTTCGCTGGCGCCCTTGTCCCGCAACTCGGCTTCGGCCTCGGCGCGGGTCTTGCCTAGCATCAGTGCCTGGCTCTGGGACAGGCAGTTGGCGTACAGCCACTGGTGATGGTCGGAAACCGGGTTGAAGCTGACGATCGGCACGATGAAGTCGGCCGGGATCAACTGGGTGCCCTGGTGCAGCAACTGGTGGTAGGCGTGCTGACCGTTGCAGCCGACGCCGCCCCAGATCACTGGGCCCGTGTCGGTCGACACTGGGGTACCGTCCTGGCGCACGCTCTTGCCGTTGGATTCCATGTCCAACTGCTGCAAATGCTTGGTGATGTTGCGCAGGTAGTGGTCGTACGGCAGGATCGCATGGCTCTGCGCGCCCCAGAAATTGCCGTACCACACGCCCAGCAGCGCCAGCAGCACCGGCATGTTCTGCTCGAACGGGGCGCTCTGGAAATGCTGGTCCATGGAATAGGCGCCGGAGAGCAATTCCTTGAAGTTCGACATGCCGATGGCCAGGGCGATCGGCAGGCCGATGGCCGACCACAGCGAGTAACGCCCGCCGACCCAGTCCCACATCGGGAAGATGTTCTCTTCACGGATACCGAAGGCCACGGCGGCGGCGTTGTTGCTCGACACGGCGATGAAGTGGCGATACAGCTCCGCTTCGGAACCGCCCTGGGCCAGGTACCAGGCGCGGGCGGCCTGGGCGTTCTTCAGGGTTTCCAGGGTGTTGAAGGATTTCGACGAGACGATGAACAGCGTGGTCTCGGCGCGCAGCTTCATGGTCAGTTCATGGAACTCGCTGCCGTCGATGTTCGCCAGGTAGTGGCAGCGAACACCTTTTTGCGCGTAGGACAACAGCGCTTCGGACACCAGTTCCGGGCCGAGGAAAGAACCACCGATGCCGATGTTCACCACGTCGGTGATCGGCTTCTCGGTGTAGCCGCGCCACAGGCCGTCGTGAATGCGGCCGACCAGGTCAGTGATCTGGTTCAGCACTTTGTGCACGTCCGGCATCACGTTGACGCCGTTGACCAGCAATTTGTCGCCCACCGGCCGACGCAGGGCGGTGTGCAGGGCAGGGCGGTTTTCCGAGGCGTTGACGATTTCGCCTTCGAACAGCGACTTGATCGCGCCCTTGAGGTCGACTTCGTTGGCCAGGCCCACCAGCAGGTCGCGGGTCTGGGCGTTGATCAGGTTTTTCGAGTAGTCGAGAAACAGGCCGCAGCTCGACAGGGTGAATTGAGTGAAACGCTGCGGATCGGCATTGAACGCTTCGCGCATGCTGAAATCCTGCATGGCTTTGCGGTGGTCATTCAGCGCTTGCCAGGCTGGCAGAGCGGTCACGTCATGAGGGGTTCGGTAATACGCCATCGCTGCGGGTTTCCTTTTTACTTGAACGACCTTTTGTACACTAAAAATTCCGGCGCGGCTCGAGGTGGGCGTCCGGACACTGCATCGACACGATCGCCAGACACAGGGCGACTACAGTAAACCTCGCGTTGCGATCTGTCTTGACTTTGTAAGACCGGTTCCCGGTACTTTTTTATACAACGAGGGTGGGCAAGGGCCGACAGACGGAGGTGTTGGGGATATTACTGGTCCACTGTGGGAGCGAGCTTGCTCGCGATGGCGGTGTGTCAGTCAGCATTACATCAACTGTCCCACTGCTATCGCGAGCAAGCTCGCTCCCACAGGGTTTTGTGGTGTTCAGGCGGGGGTGTCGAGATCCAGATGCAGGTTGTCGATCAGGCGCGTGGTACCGAGGAAGGCGGCCACCAGAATCACCAGGTCGCGGTCCTCGCTCAACGCTGGGCGCAGGGTCTTGGCGTGACGGATTTCCAGGTAATCGGGACGCAGGCCGGCGGCTTCGAGTTGCTTGAGCTGCGCGCCGATCAGCGCGGGGAAATCCCGCTGGCCCTGCTTGATTGCCTCGGCGATCTGGCTCAGGACGCGATAGATCACGGGCGCGACGGCACGTTGATCCGGGCTGAGGAAGCCGTTGCGCGACGACAGCGCCAGGCCATCCTCGGCGCGAACGGTCGGCTCGCCGATGATCTGGATCGGCATGTTCAAGTCATGGACCAGGGCGCGAATCACCGCCAGTTGCTGGAAGTCTTTCTGGCCAAACACCGCCAGGTCAGGCTGGACCATGTTGAACAGCTTGCTGACCACCGTCGCCACGCCTTCGAAATGCCCTGGACGGCTGGCGCCGCACAAGCCCTCGGACAATTGCGGGACGCTGACCCGGGTCTGTCCGGCCATGCCGTCGGGGTACATCTCTTCGACGCTGGGGGCGAACAGCAGTTGGCAGCCGGCCTGGAGCAGTTTTTCCTGGTCGGCCGCGAGGGTGCGGGGGTATTTGTCCAGGTCTTCGCCAGCGCCGAATTGCAGCGGATTGACGAAAATGCTCGCCACCACGAAGTCGGCCCGTTGTGCGGCCTTGGTCACCAGCGCCACATGACCGCTGTGCAGGTTGCCCATGGTCGGCACGAAGGCGATGCGCTTGCCTTCGCCACGGGCACGGGCTACGGCGGCCCGCAATTCGCGTACGGTTTTGACGGTGTTCATGCGGAAAACCCGTGTTCGGCGCCCGGGAAGGTCGCCGCCTTGACTTCCGCGACGTAGGCACTCAGGGCGCCCTGGATGGAGGTTTGCCCGACCATGAAGTTCTTCACGAACTTGGGCACGCGACCGGTGATCGACAGCCCGAGCATGTCGTGCAGCACCAGCACCTGGCCATCGGTGGCGTTGCCGGCGCCGATCCCGATCACCGGGATCTTCACCGCCTGGGTGATTTCTTCCGCCAGTTCGCTGGGCACGCATTCGAGCAGCAACATCGCCGCACCCGCCTGCTCCAGCGCAATCGCATCGGCGCGCATCTGCCGCGCCTGGTTTTCATTGCGGCCCTGGACCTTGTAGCCGCCGAGGATATTCACCGCTTGGGGGGTCAGGCCCAGGTGCGCGCACACTGGGATACCCCGCTCGGCCAGCAGCCGAATCGAGTCGGCCAGCCACAACGCGCCTTCGACCTTGACCATGTGGGCACCGGCCTGCATCAGCATGGCGCTGTTGGTCATGGTTTGTTCGAGGGTGGCGTAGGCCATGAACGGCAGGTCGGCGAGGATCAACGCATCGGTGTTACCGCGTTTGACGGCGGCCACATGGTAGGCCATCTCGGCGGTGGTCACCGGCAGTGTGCTGTCGTGACCTTGCAGCACCATGCCGAGGGAATCGCCCACCAGCAGCACTTCGACACCGGCCTCATTGCAGGCATGGGCGAAGGTTGCGTCATAGCAGGTCAGCATGGTGATTTTTTCACCTTTTTGCTTGAGACCTTGCAGCGTGGTCAGGGTAATAGCTGGCATGAAAAAGTCCTCATTAGGCGCTCGTGAACTACTGCGAGTAACGCGCATGATTCGCCATTTATACAGGCGCACCTTCTATGCGTGGTGCTTGTAAGGCCTGGATTGCGCCCTTTAAACGCCGCGTTGGCGGCTACGGGACGCCTATAGTCGTGAGGAGCACTCGGGAAGTCAATTGGATGTGTTACCGCCGGGTGTTACCGGGGTTACTGATGCGTTTCAGCGTAGGAGCATGTCCCCGGAATGACTGTCCAGTACCGCATCCTGTGGGAGCAAAGCTTGCTCGCGATGGCGGTGGATCAGAAGACGGTATGGATGTTCACTGGCCACCGCAATCGCGAGCAAGCTTTGCTCCCACAAGAGGAACTGCTTCAGTTCGGTGGCAAGCGTTCCAGACCAACGAATGGGCACGCCGCAAGGAGATCCTTGAGCAAGCGCCCATCGGCCAGGCGCAAGTCGGCGGGGGCCAATTCGGCCAGCGGGTACAGGACAAAGGCCCGGGCCTGCATGTGGTAGTGGGGGACCTTGAGGCGAGGCTCGTCGATCAGGCGCTCGCCAAACAGCAGGATATCCAGGTCCAGGGTGCGTGGGCCCCAGCGTTCGAGGCGTTCGCGACCCTGTCCGGTTTCGATGGCTTGCAGCGCATCGAGCAAGTCAAGCGGTGCCAGGTGGCTGTCCAGCGCCGCCACCGCGTTGGTGTAGCGCGGTTGGCCGGGTAGCAGGGAATCGCTTTGATAAAACGCCGAGACCCCCACCAGTTGGGTGTCGGGCAATTGCGCCAGCGCCTGGACGGCACTGCGCAATTGTTCGGCGGGTTCGGCCAGGTTGCTGCCCATGCCGATGTAGATGCGTTCCATCGATTACTCGCCCGATGCGCTCGGTACGCCGGCACGTTTGCGCTTGGCACCGCTGCTGCGGCGGCGCTTGCGCGGGCCACTGGCGCCGTCATCCTTGCCGCTGAGTTCACGAATCATGTCGCGGCGCTCGCTGTCGTTGGCGTCCTGGTAATCGGTCCACCATTCGCCCAGTCCATCGGTCTGCTCGCCTGCGCTTTCACGCAGCAGCAGGAAGTCGTAGCCGGCGCGGAAACGCGGGTTGTCCAGCAGCAGGTCGGCACGTTTGCCGCTGCGCCGTGGCAGGCGCTCCTGCATGTCCCAGATCTCGCGGATCGGCATCGTGAAGCGTTTTGGAATAGCGATGCGCTGGCACTGTTCGGCGATCAACTCGTGGGCGGCTTCCTGCATCGCCGGGATCGGTGGCATGCCACGGTCTTGCAGGCGCAGCACCCGGGCCGGCAGGGCAGGCCAGAGCAAGGCGGCGAACAGGAACGCCGGCGTCACTGGCTTGTTCTGCTTGATGCGCAGGTCGGTGTTGATCAGTGCTTCGCTGATCAAGGTGTGGGTATAGGTCGGATTGTGCTCCAGGGCCTCGGCGCTGGCGGGGAACAGCGGATCGAACAGCTGCAGGTCCACCAGCATTTCGAAGGTGTCGGCCGCGTTGCCTGACAGGAACAGCTTGAGCACTTCCTCGAACAGGCGCGCCGAAGGAATTTCCCGCAGCATCGGTGCCAGTTCGCGAATCGGCAGGGCGCTGTGTTTTTCGATGCCGAAATCCAGCTTGGCGGCGAAACGCACGGCCCGCAGCATCCGCACCGGGTCTTCCTGGTAGCGCTGCTTCGGATCACCGATCAGACGGATCAGGCGATTGCGAATGTCGTGTACGCCGTTGGCGTAATCGAGGATGCGCTCGCTGACCGGATCGTAATACAGGGCGTTGATGGTGAAGTCGCGGCGCTGCGCGTCTTCTTCCAGTGTGCCGTAGACGTTATCGCGCAGGATGCGCCCGCTCTCATTGCGGGAAGACTGGTTGCTGTCTTCCTCTTCATCGTTTTGCGGGTGGTTGGCGCGAAAGGTCGCCACTTCGATGATTTCGCGGCCGAAGTGGATATGGACCAGCTTGAAGCGCCGGCCGATGATCCGTGCATTGCGAAACTCGGCCCGTATCTGTTCCGGCGTGGCGCTGGTGGCGACGTCGAAATCCTTGGGCGTGATGTTGAGCAGCATGTCGCGCACGCAACCGCCGACCAGGTAAGCCTGGTAGCCGGCGTTCTGCAAACGTTCGACGATGTTCACCGCATAACGGCTGAACTGGGCCTTTTGCAGCGAATGCTGGCCGCTGTTGAGCACTTCAGGCGTGCTGCGAATGTGTTGCGTACGACGCAAGGGAGAACGGAATGACTGGAACAGCTTCTTCAGCATGGGATGCACTGTTTGAAGGAATATTCGGCCAAAAACGAAGAATGACCGCATGATGGGCGGGGATTCTAGCATTTAGTCGAGGGATGGTGTAGGACGGAGCAGTTTTGAGCTGCAAGCTTCAAGCGACAAGCTTTGTAGGCTTCAGGGAAGGGGAATGACAGAAACCACAAGGGGAGCCGAAGCTCCCCCAGAATTAGTTGCGTGCTCTGTTTTTATTATTGGTTTCGGGCTTCTTGTTTTTGTTGAGTGCCCGCGCCACGAGGTTTTCCCTTCGTGACCCTCCCAATCGGGAGCCAAGAGCAAACGGATTGCTTTGGTCGCTGTGTTGCAGTGATCAATCGATCCAACCAGTTCAGGCACCTGTCTTGAGACAGTTTTTATTGTTCTCGGCCTGGTTGTGGGGCAAGCCCCAAATACAACGCCTCTCCAAAAGAATCAGTTAGCTGCGCCTCTCGCCGTCTTGTTTTTATTGTGCGTGAGTCGATTCGTCTTATTTTTATTGTCTTTTGCATTGCTTGTTATTGTTCTTGTACCAAAGCTATAGCAGGGTGCGTGCCAACTTTTGCGAAACCCAGAGAAACCGGGGGTTCTATGGTTATAGCCATTTTTCCGAGGCGAAAAAAAGCCGGGGTTTCGTTACCGTAAACCCCGGCTTCTGTTACGTGAAAAAGACTGGGGTAACAGTTTTTTCACATTCATCAGTGTTCGAACCTTCCCTCTGTGGGAGCGAGCTTGCTCGCGATGGCGGCGTATCAGTTTGCACAAAGGGTGACTGACACACTGCCATCGCGAGCAAGCTCGCTCCCACAAATCAGCTTTCGCTGGTCGCCCCGGTCTTGCGCCGTGGGATCCCCAGGCGCTGGCGCCGTTCCCACAGGCACTTGCGGCTGACGCCCAGCTTGCGGGCCAGTTCGGTCTCGGTCATGTGGTCCTGATGTTCCAGGACGAAATGCTGGAAGTAGTCTTCCAGGGACAGGTCTTCGGTGGGTTCGTGGCTGGTGTTGTTGGCAGCGCCGCCCTGTTGTGGGGCCAGGCCGATGAATTCTTCATCGTCCAGATCACTCAGTTCAATGTCGATGCCCAGCAGGTCGGCAGAGATTTCCGGGCTCTCGCACAGGATCACTGCCCGCTCGACCGCGTTTTCCAGCTCCCGAACGTTACCCGGCCAGGCGTAATGACGAATGGCTTGTTCGGCATCCGGGGCGAACTTGAGGTCGGTACGGTTGACTCGCGCGCTCTGGCGGGCCAAAAACGCCTGGGCGATTTCATTGACGTCCGCGCCACGCTCGCGCAAGGCCGGAAGCTTCAAGGCGATCACGTGCAAGCGGTAGTACAAGTCTTCGCGGAACTGGCCGATTTTCGCCAGGCTCTTGAGATCACGGTGGGTGGCCGCGATCAGGCGGACATCGACCTTCTGCGACTGCACCGAGCCGACCCGGCGGATTTCGCCTTCCTGGAGCACCCGCAGCAACCGCGCCTGGGCTTCCAGTGGCAGCTCGCCGATTTCATCGAGGAACAACGTGCCGCCGTCCGCCGCTTCCACCAGCCCGGCACGCCCGGCGCTGGCGCCGGTGAACGCACCTTTCTCGTGACCGAACAGTTCGGACTCGATCAGGCTTTCCGGAATCGCCGCGCAGTTCACCGAGATCATCGGTGCCTTGGCCCGGCGCGACAGGTTGTGCAGGGCGCGGGCCACCAGCTCCTTGCCGGTGCCGGACTCGCCCTGGACCAGGACATTGGAGTCGGTCGGCGCCACTTTGCGAATCTTGCTGTACAGGTCCTGCATGGGCGGGCAGGAACCGATGATGCCAATTTCGCCGTTAGTGTTGCTGGCACCGGCTTTTGCAGAAGCGCTGGCCTTGCCAACGGGTTCCGCCGGGTTGCTGGTCGCCGCCTGTCGGTCGCGCAGGATGCGGGCTACGGCCTGGAGCATCTCGTCGTGGTCGAACGGTTTGGCGATGTAGTCCACCGCGCCCATTTTCATGGAGTCGACCGCCGAGCGCAGGCTGGCGTAGCTGGTCATGATCAGCACTGGCGTGCCCTGGCCGAGCTTGATCAACTCGGTACCCGGTGCGCCCGGCAGGCGCAGGTCACTGACGATCAGGTCAAACGTGGGGATGCTGAAACGTTCTTGTGCTTCCTGCACTGAACCGGCTTCGCTGACCTGGTACTGGTTGCGTTCCAGCAGGCGGCGCAAGGCGGAGCGGATAATTGTTTCGTCTTCGACGATCAAAATGTGCGGCATTGATTCGATTCTCTCGACGGTCTCAGTTCACAGCGGACGTCGCTTCGACATGACGCGGCAAGGTCACCCGGATACGGGTGCCGCGTTGGCTCTGAACATCGGCCGGGCTGTCGATGGTGATTTGTCCATAATGCTCTTCAACGATGGAATAGACCAGTGCGAGGCCCAGACCGGTGCCTTCGCCAGGATCCTTGGTGGTGAAGAAGGGTTCGAACAATCGGTCCATGATGTTCTGTGGGATACCACTGCCTTCGTCTTCGACGATCAGGTCGATCGTGTGTTCGAAAGCCTCGCTCTTGACCCGCACCGCGCTGCCGGCCGGTGAGGCGTCCCGCGCGTTGGAGAGCAGGTTGATCAATACCTGGGCGAGCCGCTGGGGGTCGCCATCGACCCAATGGTCCGGGTCGCACAGGTTGAAGAATTGCACCTCGAAATTGCGCCGGTTGAGGGCCAGCAGACCAATGGCATCCTGGGCCACTTCGGCCAGGCAGACGGGCTCGTCATTGTGCTGGTGACCGCCGGCATGGGCGAAGCTCATCAGCGACTGGACGATGCGCGAAACGCGTTTGGTCTGTTCGAGGATCTGACCGCTGATTTCCGTCAGCTCACCGTCGTCCTCGCGCTCTTCGCGCAGGTTCTGCGCCAGGCAGGCGATGCCGGTGATCGGGTTGCCGATTTCATGGGCCACCCCGGCGGCCAACCGGCCAATGCTTGCCAGTCGTTCGGAGTGGACCAGCTTGTCTTCGAGCATCTGGGTGTCGGTCAGGTCTTCCACCAGCAGTACCAAGCCGCTGTTACCGGGTGCCAACGGCTCGTCGATCGCCGCCTTGTGCAGGTTCAGCCACCGGGTCTGGCCGTCGAGGGCCAGGTGCTGTTTGTGCAGGTGCTCGTCCGGCAGGTCGATGAAGCCTTGCAGCAAGCCTTTCCATGGCTCGCCCAAGGTGCTCAGGCGTGAACCGACCACGCGCTGGGCGGCGATCCCGGTCAGTTCTTCCATGGCCTTGTTCCACATCAGGATTTCCTGGTCCTTGGCCAGGGAACACACACCCATCGGCAGTTCCTGCAAGGTCTGGCGGTGGTAACGGCGCAAGGCGTCCAGTTCGGCAGCCAGGCCGGTGAGGCGCGAGTGGTAATCCTCGAGGCGGCTTTCGATGAAGTGGATGTCTTCGGTGACATAGTTCTCGCCACCGGCCTTGTAGGGCAGGAACGTCTCGACCATGTCTTGGGCCACGCTGGGGCCCATCAGGCCGGACAGGTTGGCCTCGATCCGGTCTCGCAGGCGCCGCAAGGCATACGGGCGGCGTTCATCGAAGGGCAGGTAAAGATCGCGCAGGGCCTGTTCGACTTCCTTTTGCGCAGCCTTGGCGCCGAGGGGCTTGGCCAGTTGCGTGGCGAACTCCTGGGGCGAGGCGGCGTGCAGCTCGCGGCGCTGCGGGCGACGAACGTTGTCCACCGCACAGGCTTCGGCGGCGCTGGCTTCTTCGCTGCTGGCGTTGGTGAACAGCGAGATCAGGGTGAACATCAGCACGTTCGCCGCCAGGGAGGCGATGGCCGCCATGTGCCAACTGGTGTCGTCGAGCACGTAGATCATGTTCAGCAGCGGAATATAGAAACCCTGCAAGTTACCCATCAGCGGCAGCAGCATCGCCACCAGCCACACCAGGATTCCCGCCAGCAGGCCGGCGATGAAGCCGCGGCGGTTGGCGGTCGGCCAATACAGCACCGACAGCACGCCGGGCAGGAACTGCAAGGTGGCGACGAAGGCGACGATGCCCAGGTTGGCCAGGTCCTGCCCGTCGCCCAGCATCAGGTAGAAACCGTAGCCGGCCATGATGATCGCGACGATCAGCGCCCGTCGAGTCCATTTCAGCCAGCGATAGATGTTGCCTTCGGCCGGTGGCTGGTAGAGCGGCAGCACCAGGTGGTTGAGGGCCATGCCCGACAAGGCCAGCGTGGTGACGATAATCAAGCCGCTGGCCGCCGAGAGGCCGCCAACGTAGGCCAGCAACGCCAGGGCCTTGCTGTTGGCGGCGATGCCGATGCCCAGGGTGAAGTATTCCGGGTTGGTGCTGGCGCCCAGCTTCAAGCCGGCCCACAAGATCAACGGCACCGCCAGGCTCATCAGCAGCAGGAACAACGGCAGGCCCCAACTGGCGCTCACCAGCGAGCGCGGGTTGAGGTTTTCGGTAAAGGTCATGTGATACATGTGCGGCATCACGATGGCCGAGGCGAAGAACACCAGCAACAGCGTGCGCCACGGGCCTTCCTGCAAGGGCGTGTGCAGGGCGGCGAGGGCGGTCTGGTTCTGCAGCAGCCACACTTCCAGCTGTTGCGGGCCGTCGAACACGCCGTACAGGGCATAGAGACCGACGCCGCCGATGGCGATCAGCTTGATCACCGACTCGAAGGCGATCGCGAACACCAGGCCTTCGTGTTTCTCCCGCGTGGCGATGTGCCGGGAACCGAAGAAAATCGTGAACAGGATGATCAGTACGCAGAAACTCAACGCCACCCGGTGCTGCACCGGTTCGCGGGTCAGGATGCTGATGGAGTCGGCCACGGCCTGCATTTGCAGGGCCAGCAACGGTAACACCCCGACCAGCATGAAGATCGTGGTCAGGGCGCCGGCCCAGGTGCTGCGAAAGCGAAACGCGAACAGGTCGGCCAGGGAGGAAAGTTGGTAGGTGCGGGTGATTTTCAGGATCGGGTAGAGCAACACTGGCGCCAGCAGGAACGCGCCCGATACACCGAGGTAACTGGAGAGGAAACCATAACCGTACTGATAGGCCAGCCCGACCGTGCCATAGAACGCCCACGCGCTGGCGTAGACACCCAGTGAGAGGGTGTAGGTCAGCGGGTGACGGATGATCGCCCGGGGGATCATGCCCCGTTCGCTGATCCAGGCCACGCCGAACAGCACCGCCAGGTAGGCGGCGCTGATCAGGATCATCTGGGTCAGGCTAAAGCTCATCGGCATCTTTTTGGCTCTGCAGGATGAAGGTCACGACAATCAGGATCAGCCAGAGCAGATACGGCCGATACCAGGCACCCGTGGCATCGATCCACCAATCCATGATGGCCGGGGAGAACAAGTAAATCCCCACTACCAGGAGCAGGACCAAGCGATAGATATACATCCCGGCCTCTCTAATTTATGCGCGTGCCCGAAAACGTGCGGCGATGGTAACGGATGGGCGCCAAGCTGCAAGGGCCGTCAACGTATTTGCGCTTCGGGCAGGCTCAGTGTGCGCGGGATCTTGCCCGCGTCCCAGTGGCGAATGCCCCAGGCCAGCAGTTCCCGTGGGCTGGCGTCGAGCAGTTCGAGGCCCGGTTGCTGGCCTAGTGCGCGCAACGCCCGCAGCAACAGCGGCGTGGCCTGGTCGGCCGCCAGCGGCGGTGAACGGTAGGATTTGCCGAGCTTGTGCCCGTCGGGCTGGGTGATCAATGGCACGTGCAGGTAACGCGGTTGTGGCAAGCCGAGCAGTTCTTGCAAATAGAGCTGGCGCGGCGTGGAGTCCAGCAGGTCGGCGCCGCGCACGATATCGGTCACCCCTTGCCAGGCGTCGTCCAGGACCACGGCCAATTGATAGGCGTAGAGCCCGTCGCGGCGGCGGATCACGAAATCACCGACCTCACGGCCCAGGTGCTGGCGGAACTCGCCCTGGACCCGGTCGGTGAAGTGGTACTCAAGCTCAGGGACACGCAGGCGGATGGCGGCGTCCTCGGTGCCGTGCCCGGCATTGCGGCACAGGCCCGGGTAAATGCCTTGATACGCCTCCAGTTGCTTGCGCGAACAGGTGCAGGCATAGGCCAGGCCCTGGCTGAATAGCCGGTTGATGACCTGGTCGTAGGCATCATGGCGCTCGCTTTGGCGAACCATCGCGCCGTCCCATTCGAACCCGTAGCTTTCCAGCGCCTTGAGAATCGCCGCTTGCGCACCCGGTTCTTCCCGAGGCGGGTCGAGGTCTTCCATGCGCAGCAACCAACGCCCGTCCACGGCCCGGGCATCGAGGTACGACGCCAGTGCGGCGACCAGTGAGCCGAAGTGCAAGTGGCCGCTGGGGGTGGGGGCGAAGCGTCCGATGTAGGGGGCGGTGGCGGTCATAGGGCGAATGTTACTGAGTCTGAGCGGTAGGGATATAACGCTTGCTGACGAAACCTATCCCTGTGGGAGCGAGCTTGCTCGCGATAGCGGTGGGTCAGCTTGCACCCGTATTGAATATGCCGCCGTCATCGCGAGCAAGCTCGCTCCCACAAGGGTATTGGGTGTACCGAAGGTGCCAGAAACAAAAAACGGAGCGTATGAACGCTCCGTTTCGGTGACAGTCTCGGCGATTACTTGCCGACCTGTTTTTCCTTGATTTCCGCCAGGGTCTTGCAGTCGACACACATGTCGGCGGTCGGACGGGCTTCCAGACGCTTGACGCCGATCTCGACGCCACAGGACTCGCACCAACCGTATTCTTCGTCTTCGATCAGTTGCAGCGTCTTGTCGATTTTCTTGATGAGCTTGCGCTCACGGTCACGGGCGCGCAGCTCGAGGCTGAACTCTTCTTCCTGACTGGCACGGTCGGCCGGGTCGGGGAAGTTGGCCGCTTCGTCTTTCATGTGATCCACGGTGCGGTCGACTTCCTGCATCAAGTCCTGTTTCCACTTGTTCAGGATCTTGGTGAAGTGCGCGCGCATGGGGGCGCCCATGTACTCTTCGCCAGCTTGCGGGACGTAAGGCTCAAACCCGCTGAGCGACTGATTTTGATTTTGCTTTGCTTGGGTGGGCATGAATGGACCGCCTCTACTCTTGTAATCCACTACGCAGGATTGCTCCATCACCGACACCTGCCGGCCCTGCGGCTGCAAGCGGGCGAACTTACCAGATCAAATCGGGCCGCGCTACTCCCGGTTGTCGAGCCTGCGGCGGCCGGGGCCTGTAAAACGTGATCGGGTTCGCTTCGGTGGGGATGTAAACCTGCTCAATGCTTGATTCTAGTCAAGCCTGGGCCAATCGCAGGAGTCATTTCCTGCAATCCGAGGGCTCAGACCGCTTTGGGTTCGCGCGCGTTCCCGCAGTTGTTCCTGAGTTGGGTAGAATCGGTCCTTTTCCCCTGAAGGAAGGCCAATGGCTCAGCCCTACAGTGCGCGCAGCCGCGCCATCGAACCTTTCCATGTGATGGCGCTGTTGGCCCGCGCCAACGAACTGCAAGCCGCCGGGCATGACGTCATCCACTTGGAGATAGGCGAGCCGGATTTCACCACCGCCGAGCCGATCATCCAGGCCGGCCAGGCGGCGCTGGCGGCGGGCAAGACCCGTTACACTGCGGCCCGTGGCATCCCCGAGCTGCGCGAGGCCATCTCAGGTTTCTACAGGCAGCGCTACGGGGTCGACATCGATCCTCGACGTATCATGATCACGCCGGGCGGCTCTGGCGCGTTGCTACTGGCCAGCGCCTTGCTGGTGGACCCGGGCAAGCATTGGCTGTTGGCCGACCCCGGCTATCCGTGCAACCGTCATTTCTTGCGTTTGG
This sequence comes from Pseudomonas sp. Soil_N_39, assembly GCF_057655955.1. Classification (NCBI taxonomy): domain Bacteria; kingdom Pseudomonadati; phylum Pseudomonadota; class Gammaproteobacteria; order Pseudomonadales; family Pseudomonadaceae; genus Pseudomonas; species Pseudomonas sp. Soil_N_39. Next base: position 18,873 of record NZ_JBDGLI010000021.1, on the reverse strand, counting down.
TCGAAGGCGCGGCGCAATTGGTGCCCGTGGGGCCGGATGTGCGCTACCAATTGACGCCAGACCTGGTGAATCGCCATTGGGACCAGGACAGCGTCGGTGCGTTGGTGGCCTCGCCGGCCAATCCGACCGGGACGATTCTCACCCGGGACGAGCTGGCAGGGTTGTCCAAGGCCATCAAGGGCCACAACGGCCATCTGGTGGTGGACGAGATCTATCATGGCCTGACCTACGGCACCGACGCCGCCAGCGTGCTGGAAGTCGACGACGACGCCTTTGTCCTCAATAGTTTTTCCAAGTATTTCGGCATGACCGGCTGGCGGCTTGGCTGGCTGGTGGCCCCGTCGGCAGCCATCGGCGAGCTGGAAAAGCTTGCGCAGAACCTCTACATCAGTGCGCCGAGCATGGCCCAGTATGCTGCCCTGGCCTGTTTCGAGCCCGCCACGATCGAAATCTTCGAGCAGCGGCGGGCCGAGTTCGCGCTGCGCCGCGACTTTCTGCTGCCGGCCTTGCGGGAGCTGGGCTTCGGTATCGCGGTGGAACCGCAGGGGGCGTTTTACCTCTATGCCGATATCAGCGCGTTCGGCGGCGATGCCTTTGCGTTCTGCCAGCACTTTCTGGAAACCGAACACGTGGCCTTCACGCCGGGTCTGGATTTCGGCCGCCATCAGGCCAGCCACCATGTGCGGTTCGCCTACACACAGAGCTTGCCGCGGCTACAGGAAGCGGTGGCGCGAATCGAACGTGGACTGCGGAGCTGGCAAGGCTGATGCGTTTTTCTCCTGCACTGGAAGAGGGGCGTCTGATTCGACGTTACAAGCGTTTTCTCGCAGATATCGAGACCGTTCACGGCGAACTCCTTACTATTCACTGCCCCAACACCGGCTCGATGCTCAATTGCATGGCCGAAGGCGCCCGTGTCTGGTTCAGTCGCTCCAGCGACCCCAAGCGCAAGTTGCCCGGCACCTGGGAAATCGGTGAAACCCCTCAAGGGCGGCTGGCCTGCATCAATACCGCGCGGGCCAACGCTTTGGTCGAAGAAGCCTTGCGCGCCGGAGTCATCACTGAATTGAACGGGTTTACCGGGCTCAAGCGTGAAGTGGCTTATGGCGTGGAAAACAGTCGTATCGATTTTCGCCTGGACTACGCTCAGGGCTCGGCCTGGGTCGAAGTCAAAAGTGTCACGCTGGGTTTCGATGGTACTAATGTGGCCGCGTTTCCCGATGCAGTGACCCTGCGCGGGGCCAAACATTTGAGGGAGCTTGCCTGCCTGGCTCGGGAAGGCGTGCGGGCAGTGCAGCTGTATTGCGTGAACCTGAGCGGCATCGAGGCGGTACGCCCGGCACACGAGATCGACCCGGCGTACGCCGCTGCCTTGCGTGATGCGGTGTCGGCGGGTGTGGAGGTGCTGGCCTACGGGGTTACGTTGACGCCCGAGCAGATGTGGGTGGACCGTGCGTTGCCGGTATTGCTTGAACCGCTACAGCTCGACCCAGATGCCTTGCTCGTCCTCCCGGCTGTCTAGCGCAGCCAGGAACTGACCGGCGCAGGGGCCGGCCACGCATTCACCGCTTTCGATCAGGAACAATGCGCCGTGAGTGGCGCACTGGATCAGGCTGGCGCTGGGGTCGAGAAACTGGTCGGGTTGCCATTCCAGTGGCACGCCACGGTGCGGGCAGCGGTTGAGATAGGCATACACCTGGCCGGCGCGTCGCACGGCCAGCACCTTGCGCCCATCGAGGTCGAAACCGCGACTGCCGTTGTCGGGCACTTCGGCGGCGCTACAAAGAAACTTCATGTGTGTCTCTATATGTCTGTCGGTGTAAATCCCTGTGGGAGCGAGCTTGCTCGCGATGACGGCGGCACATTCAACATCTCAGTGACTGACAGGCCGCTATCGCGAGCAAGCTCGCTCCCACATCGCTCTATGTGGCAAAAGATCGATGCTTGACGGTCAAATGAAAACAATTATCAAATGGCGCCTCCTTCGCAGGTGGCCGAGGATACTTGTCCCGGCCCAGTCCTGCGAAAAACTTCTTTGAGGAAGCTGCCCGATGCGCCTGAACATCCGCGTTGTTGCGCTCTGTGTCGCACTGTTAGTCAACCAGGGGGCCGGCGCGGCTGAATTGCCGCAACGTTGGGTCAGCGCCGGCGGCGCCTTGTCGGAATGGGTCAGTGCGCTGGGGGGCGAGTCGAAGCTGGTGGGCGTCGACACTACTAGCCAGCATCCTGAAGCCTTGCGGGCCCTGCCCAGCATTGGCTATCAGCGACTACTGTCCGCAGAGGGCGTATTGAGCCTGCGTCCGCAGATCCTGGTGGGCACCGAGGAAATGGGGCCGCCACCCGTGCTGGCGCAAATCCGCAGCGCCGGTGTGCAGGTCGAATTGTTCTCGGCCACGCCAGACCTGCCGACCCTGCAGGGCAATTTGCAGCACCTGGGGCAATTGCTGGGGGCCGAGACCGAGGCGACACGGCTGTTCGACCGTTATCAGGAACAGCTCGCCCAGCAACATGCCCGGGTGACCGAGGCCCAGCGCAAACAAAAGGCGCCTGGCGTATTGCTGTTGGTGGGCAGTTCCGGCGGCAAGCCACTGGTCGCAGGCCTGGGCACGGCCGCCGATTGGTTGTTGCAGCAGGCCGGCGGTCACAACTTGGCGACCCACAGCGGCTACAAGTCTTTTTCCGTGGAGACCTTGGCCAGCCTGAATCCTGAAGTGCTGGTCTTTACCGACCGTGCCTTGAGTGGCGAAGAAGCGCGTGCGGCGCTGTTCAGGGAAAACCCGATTCTTTCCTCGACCCGGGCCGCCAGGGATGGGCGCGTCATGGAGCTCGATCCGACGCTGTTGGTGGGCGGGTTGGGCCCGCGGTTGCCGCAAAGCCTGGTGAAACTGACGGCAGGCTTCTATCCGGCTGCGTCGGCCACGGCGCCATGACCTCGTTGGTCAAGCCACGCACCTTGTTCATCGGTCTGGGCCTGCTGTGTCTGCTGGCGACCTGGCTGTCCCTGGCCCTGGGGCCGGTGAGCTTGCCGCTGCTGGACACCTTGCGCGCCGCCTTGCGCCTGTTGGGCTTGCCAGTGACCGCCGATGGCCTGGAGCAAGCCGAACTGATCCTCGGCCAGATCCGTTTGCCGCGCACCCTGCTGGGCTTGGCGGTGGGCGGGGTGTTGGCGTTGTCCGGCGTGGCGATGCAGGGGCTGTTTCGTAATCCCTTGGCCGACCCGGGGCTGGTGGGCGTGTCCAGCGGCGCGGCACTGGGGGCCGCGTTCGCCATCGTTGCTGGCTCGGCACTGGGCGGGTTGCCCGAAGCCTTTGGCCCTTACGTGTTGTCGTTGTGTGCGTTCCTTGGCGGGCTCGGCGTGACGGCGCTGGTCTATCGTCTCGGTCGCCGCAATGGCCAGACCCATGTCGCGACCATGCTCCTGGCCGGCATTGCCCTGACCGCGCTGTCCGGCTCCGCCGTCGGCCTCTTCACCTACTTGGCGGATGACGCGACCCTGCGCACCCTGACGTTCTGGAACCTGGGCAGTCTCAACGGCGCCAGCTACGCGAGGTTGTGGCCGCTGTTGCTGGTCAGCGCCGGCGTGGCGCTCTGGCTGCCACGCCGGGCTCGGCAACTCAATGCGCTGTTGCTGGGCGAGTCCGAGGCTGCCCACCTGGGCGTCAACGTCGAAGCCCTCAAGCGAGAGTTGGTGTTCTGTACGGCCCTGGGGGTTGGCGCGGCGGTGGCGGCGGCGGGCATGATCGGTTTCGTCGGGCTGGTGGTGCCGCATCTGGTGCGTCTGGTGGCCGGCCCCGACCATCGTGTGTTATTGCCCGCTTCAGTGCTGGCGGGGGCAAGCCTGTTGTTGCTCGCCGACTTGGTGGCACGCTTGGCGCTGGCCCCGGCGGAATTGCCGATCGGCATCGTCACGGCCTTCATCGGCGCGCCGTTCTTCCTCTATCTATTGGTACGAGGGCGTGCCTGATGTTGCGCGCACAGAACCTGCACATTCAGCGTGGCCGCAAAACCGTGCTGGCGGACATCGATCTGCTGCTCAATCCCGGCGAAGTACTCGGTGTGCTCGGGCCCAACGGCGCGGGCAAAAGTACCTTGTTGGCGGGCCTGTGTGGCGAATTGCGCCCGAGCCAGGGGCAGGTCTGGCTCGATGAGCGGCCACTGGCCCAATGGCACGGTGCCGAGCGCGCCCGTCGTCTGGCGGTCTTGCCGCAGTCCTCGACCCTGGATTTTGCCTTCCGTGTCGAAGAAGTCGTCGGCATGGGACGCCTGCCGCACCAGAGTGGCCGGCTGCGCGACGAGCAAATCGTCACCGCGGCGCTGCAAGCGGCAGACGCCGCGCATCTGCACGGTCGCAGCTACCTGGCGTTGTCCGGCGGCGAACGCCAACGGGTGCATCTGGCGCGGGTGTTGGCGCAGTTGTGGCCGGGTGAGGCGGGGCAGACCCTGCTGCTGGACGAGCCGACCTCGATGCTCGATCCGCTGCATCAGCACACCATCCTCCAGGCGGTGCGTGAATTCGCCAATCGCGGGGCTGCCGTGCTGGTGATCCTGCATGACCTGAACCTGGCGGCGCGTTACTGTGATCGCCTGTTGCTGCTCGCGTCCGGTCGGCCGGTGGCCCTGGACACGCCCCGGCATGTGCTGCGCCCGGAACCGCTCAAGGCGGTGTTTGGCCTGGACGTGCTGGTGCAAGACCATCCGGAGCGCGGGCATCCATTGATCATTGCCCGATGAGGGCGCCCTGGAGGATACGGACGTGCGCCTGCTCCTGATTCTGGCCTTGAGTGTACTGACAGCGTGCCAGAGCCTTACGCCGCCTCCGCTCGGCGGACGGATTCGTGATCTGCACAACGGCCAGGCCGTGACGCCCCAGACATTGGTCGAACGCCTGGCAAAGGCGCCGCGGGTGGTGGTGGGGGAGCAGCACGACAATCCTGATCACCACGCGCTGCAGCTCTGGCTACTCCAGGCCTTGGCCGGGCAGCGGGCCCAGGGCAGCCTGTTGTTGGAAATGCTCACCCCCTCCCAGCAGCCACGCGTTGATTCGGTCCGCCAGCTACCTGCCTTGCCCAAGGATCTGCCCGGCGCGCTGGCCTGGTCCCCCGGCTGGGATTGGAGTCTGTATGGGCCTGTCGTCGAGTTTGCCCTGGCGCAACGCTATCCGTTGCTGGCCGCCAACCTGGACGCCGCCGAGATTCAGCGTTTCTATCGGCAAGCGCCCGGCTTGATGGGCACTCGCGCCAATGCCGCCACGGTGAAGGAACAGCTGTTGGGACAGATCCGAGAGTCCCACTGTGGTTTGCTGCCGGAGTCGCAAATGCCGCCGATGCTGGCCGTGCAGCAACAGCGTGACCGGCGCATGGCCGAACGCTTGCTGCAAGCGCCGACCCCGGCATTGTTGTTCGTCGGTGCCTGGCATGGGCGAAAAGATCTTGGCGTACCGCTGCATGCTCTGGATCTCGGCGCCAGCGAGGCACCGACCGTCCTGATGTTGGCCGAGGAGGGCCGTGACGTGACCTCCGCCATGGCGGACTACGTGTGGTACACCCCGGCCATGCCACCCCAGGATTATTGTGCGCAAATGCGCGAACAGATTGGACAGTGACGTTTTTGCGGGCAAAAAAAGACCCGGCAAGAGCCGGGTCAAATAACCGTGATTAGCCTGATGAGGAGATATCTGAGAGTCCGAACCAAGGGCTGTTCAAATATCGACCAGTCTCGCGACCGGATGTGGTAATCATAGCGATTCTCATTACCATGTCAAACATTGTTTTTGCGATTTGTCGAAATAACCTCGCGGCCAGGGTTCGCTCTGGAAACGAAAGGGGCATCAGGCTTTGTGGCGCGTCGAAAGGGCGTCCAGCTGTTTGTTCAGGGCTTCCTTGCGTTCGGCGGGGATGTCATTCCAATGCACATCCATCAATGCGCCCTCGATGGCGTACAGCAACACCTTGGACGCCCGGAAGCCGCGTGTGCGCACGGCGCGATAGGCGTCTACCGCCCCGAGCCGGCGTAGATCGGAAGCGCTGTGGATACCCACGGCGTGCAGCCACTGGGCCGATGTCTTGCCCAGATTCTTCAGGTGTTGCAGTTCATCATTCATCGAGCCTCCTTGCGACGGCCGACTGGTGCGGTGGGCAAGCTTCTGAGCAGTGTAGCGGTCAGTAGGAAAAGCGTGATTCTTTGGTGGGATTCGACGCAAAAGCTTCTAATGCATTACGCACGATGAAGTGGGAAGGGGCTGCATTCTCCAGCGCAAGCGGGGGCACTGGAGATCCGTTCGGTCGTGTCAGGTCTGCGCGTTGGCCGGCCCGGTTCAGACAGTGTCAGCGGGTACGGTAGCGCAGCCGGGTGCCGAAATTCATCGACATCAGGATCTCGTCGGCAGACAACTCAGGCGGGAAGTAGGCGCCGGATATTTGCGCATGGGCCAGGCTCGCGCCTTCCAATGACGATTTGCGGAAATCGATGCCGCGTAAATCGGCAGCGCGGAAATACGCATCGGTGAAATCGACGTCGTCCGCGTTCAGCTCCCGCAGATCGAGGCCACGAAAATCGCCGCCGCGCATGTCGACCGTACCTTGGGGGCGCTCCTTGTTGAAGCCGGAAATGTCATCTTTGCGCAGCAGGGCATAGAGCGGGCTGTTGAGAATCTTGGGGTGGCTCATTTCATATCACCTGTTGGTTTTATGACGCCAGTATAGTGCCACTATTTGACGGCCGTGAAGCCGGGCGTCGCTTCACGGCCGAAATAGTGATCTACAGGCCTGGCAGGCGCTGACGGATTTGCGCGACCACGATGTCGAGCGTGCCGCTTTCGTTGGTTTTGACCTGTTTGCTGCAGAGAATTTCCGTCGGGGTCAGGGCTTCGCGGCTGGACTGTTGTGCGGCGATGACCGCCAGATTCGCATCGGAGGGGTCTTGCTGGTCGGCCTGACGCTGCGCCAGGCGGCTTTCGATGACCGCTTGCGGCGCGTCGCAGTCGAGGATCAGGAACGGAGCGCCGGTGGCCTCGGCGACTTTTGCCGCAGCGTCGCGCTGATCGTGCTTGAGGTAGGTGGCATCGATCACTACCGGGAATCCGGCGCGCAGGATCGCCGCGGCGACTTCATGCAGGCGGGTGTAGGTGGCGCTGCTGGCGTCGCTGCTATAGATGCCGGCTTGTGGGTCGTTGGGGACCTGTTGCTGGCCGAACAGGCGCTTGCGCTCCACGTCCGAGCGCAGGCGAATGGCACCCAGTGCCTCGACCAGGCGCATCGCGACATGGCTTTTGCCAACGGCCGAAACACCGTGGGTGATGGCCAGGAAAGGCGAAGGGATGGTGCTGTAGCTTTCGGCCAGGTTGGCGTAGTTGCGGTATTGGCGCAGGGTGGTGGCGCGCTGCACCGGATCGGCTTCGGCCGGCATGCTGAACAGCGCGACTTTGGCCCGGACGAGGGCACGATAGGCTTTATAGAAGTTCAGCAGTTCCAGGCCCTGGTAATCGCCGGTCAGTTCCAGGTACTGGCTGACGAAACGCCGCGCCAGGGACTTGAGACCACGGTCCTCCAAGTCCATCGCCAGGAAGCCGGTGTCGGCGTAGACGTCGGTGAAACGGAACGGTTCGTTGAATTCGATGCAGTCGAAAATCACCACTTTGCCGTCGATCACGGTGGCGTTGCCCAGGTGGATATCGCCGTGGCATTCGCGGATGAAACCTTCGGTCTTGCGCTGGGTGAACAGTGGCTTGAGGCGTTCGAAACTGCTTTCGGCCCAGGCTTGCAGTGCTTCGAGTTGCAACAGGTCGGCCTTGTCGTTGAGGAACGGACGGATCTGTTCGAAGTTTTGCAGCACCGGCGCCATCACGCTTTGCGGAGTGCCGGCGGCGTTGTCGGCCGGCACCTTGGGCGTGGAGAGGTGGAACTGGGCGATCTGCGCGGCCATCTCGTCGATGTGCGCGGTGGTCAGTTCGCCGTTGGCTTGCAGTGTGCTGAGCAATTGGCTCTGGGGGAACTGACGCATCTTCAGGGCGTATTCGATGGCCGGACCGTCTCCACCCAGTTGTGGCGCTTCGACGCTGCCGGTAATCGGCAGCACGTCCAGATACAGGTCTTGGGTCAGGCGCTGGTTCAGGCGCAACTCTTCGCCACAGAAATGCTGGCGAGCCTGGAGGTTGGTGAAATCGAGGAAGCCGAAGTTGACTGGCTTTTTGAATTTGTAGGCGTATGGACCGGTGAGCAATACCCAGGAAATATGGGTTTCGATGACCTGGAACGCTTCGACGGGATGCGGGTAGAGGGCCGGGTTTTGCAGGGCGGCGATCAGGGATTGGCTCACGGGCGGTCCTTCATAGACTGGAAAAATTCAAGGCCGTCATTATGGCCGCAAGCCGCGCTAACGCAAACCGCGTGGCGGGCTCATGTTGAACCGAAGCAAAGTGCGTATAATCCGCCGCCATGACTCGTACCCGATCCCCCCGTACCCCCAAGAAACCACCCGCCAGCCGCTTGCGGCCCTGGCTGGGCTGGGCCCTTAAACTCAGCCTGGTGGGCCTCGTCGTGCTCGCCGGTTTTGCGGTCTATCTCGATGCCGTGGTCCAGGAGAAGTTCTCCGGCAAGCGCTGGACCATCCCGGCCAAGGTCTATGCCCGGCCGTTGGAGCTGTTCGTCGGACAAAAGCTGAGCAAGGACGACTTCCTGACCGAGCTCGATGCCTTGGGCTATCGCCGTGAAAGCGTGGCCAATGGTCCGGGTGCGGCCTCGGTCAATGGCAATACCATCGACCTCAACACCCGTGGCTTCCAGTTCTATGAAGGCATGGAACAGGCACAACCGGTGCGGGTGCGTTTTTCCGGCGACTACGTGGCTGCGCTGACCGGCGCGAACAACGCGAGTCTGTCGGTGGTGCGCCTTGAGCCACTGCTCATTGGTGGCCTGTACCCCAAGAACCTCGAAGATCGGATCCTGATCAAGATCGACCAGGTGCCGCCGTTCCTGCTCGACACGCTGATCGCCGTCGAAGACCGCGACTTCTACCATCACTTCGGCGTCTCGCCCAAGTCGATTGCCCGGGCCATCTGGGTCAACACCTCCTCGGGCCATATGCGCCAGGGCGGCAGTACCCTGACCCAACAGTTGGTCAAGAACTTCTACCTGACCAACGAGCGCAGCCTGACTCGCAAGCTCACCGAAGCCATGATGGCGCTGTTGCTGGAGCTGCACTACGACAAGCAGGAGATTCTGGAGGCGTACCTCAACGAGGTGTTCGTCGGCCAGGACGGTCAACGGGCGGTGCACGGTTTCGGCCTTGCCAGCCAGTTCTTCTTCAGCCAGCCGCTGTCCGAGCTCAAGCTGCATCAGGTGGCGTTGCTGGTGGGCATGGTCAAGGGGCCGTCTTCCTACAACCCGCGGCGTAATCCGGAACGTGCCCTCGAGCGGCGCAACCTGGTGCTCGATCTGCTGCAACAACAAGGTGTGGCGACAGCCGAGCAAGTCGAAGCGGCGAAAAAGATGCCGTTGGGCGTGACCAAGCGTGGCAGCCTGGCAGACAGTTCGTTCCCGGGCTTCATGGACCTGGTCAAGCGTCAACTGCGGGAAGACTACCGCGACGAAGACTTGACCGAAGAAGGCCTGCGCATCTTCACCAGTTTCGACCCGATCCTGCAGATGAAGGCCGAGGCCTCGGTCGAGGACACCTTCAAGCGGCTGGGCGGACGCAAGGGCGCCGACGAAGTCGAAGCGGCCATGGTCGTGACCAACCCGGAAACTGGCGAAGTCCAGGCCATGATCGGCAGCCGCCAGGCCAGCTTCGCCGGCTTCAACCGGGCCCTGGATGCGGTGCGTCCGATTGGCTCGCTGATCAAGCCTGCGGTGTACCTCACCGCGCTGGAGAAACCGAGCCAGTACACGCTGACCAGTTGGTTGTCGGACGAGACGTTCTCGGTCAAGGGCGCTGATGGTCAGGTCTGGAAACCGCAAAACTATGATCGTCGTTCCCACGGCACGGTGTTCCTCTACCAGGGGCTGGCGCATTCCTACAACCTGTCGACGGCTCGCCTCGGGCTGGAAGTCGGTGTGCCGAATGTACTCAAGACCCTGGCGCGCCTGGGGGTAAGTCGCGAATTCCCGGCCTTCCCGTCGATGCTGCTGGGCGCCGGTGGCCTTACACCGATCGAAGTGGCGGCCATGTACCAGACCCTGGCCAATGGCGGTTTCAATACGCCGATGCGCGGGATCCGCAGCGTGCTGACCGCCGATGGTGAGCCGCTCAAGCGTTATCCGTTCCAGATCCAGCAGCGTTTCGACCCGGCCTCCATTTATCTGATCCAGAGCGCGATGCAGCGAGTCATGCGTGAAGGCACCGGCAGTTCGGTTTATAACGTGTTGCCTCGGACCCTGACCCTGGCGGGCAAGACCGGTACCAGTAACGACTCGCGCGACAGCTGGTTCGCCGGTTTCAGCCAGGACCTGCTGGCAGTGGTCTGGCTCGGACGTGATGACAACGGCAAGACCCCGTTCACCGGCGCCACTGGTGCGCTGCAGGTCTGGACCAGTTTCATGCGCAAGGCCGACCCGCTGCCGCTGGACATGCCGCAACCGGACAACATCGTCCAGGCCTGGGTTGATTCGCGTACCGGCCAAGGCTCCGACGCCAATTGCCCGGGCGCCGTACAGATGCCGTATATTCGCGGCAGCGAACCACCACCCGGTGCAGCCTGTGGCGGCACGAATCCTGCCGAATCGGTGATGGATTGGGTCAAGGACTGGATGAATTAAGCAAAGAGGGTTTCAAGTGAACAAGTGGTTGATTCCAGCGGTAACGGCCGTGGCTTTGCTCAGTGGTTGCTCTACCGTACAACGCGGTTCGATTCCGGTCGTTGACTCCGGCACTGCCGTGTCCAACAGCGAGCGGGTCTCGGCCAATGGCGGTTTCCGTCAAACGACGGTGAAACGGCCGGTGCAGGGCCAGGTCCAGGCAATCCCGCAAGGCGACACCGGCGTCGTGGTGATGGTGCCCGGCGGAGGCGCGACGACTTCGGCGCCGATCAGCAGCACGCCGATCACGCCGGGCCCGATCACGCCAGGACCTATCGAAACCTCGCCGATCGATCAGGGCAGCTACAGCATGCCTTCGACGCCGAGCAGCATCCCGTCGGCAAGTTCCGGTGGTTTGTCTGCCGATGAACAACTGGACGGCCCGGTACTGGCTCTGCTGACCACGGCGCAACAGCAACAGGCCGGCGGTGACCTCAACGGTGCGTCCTCCAGCCTGGAGCGTGCCCAGCGTGTGGCGCCACGTGAACCCCAGGTGCTTTATCGCCTGGCCCAGGTGCGCATGGCCCAGGGTGATGCGCCGCAAGCCGAACAACTGGCCCGCCGTGGCCTGACATTATCCAGTGGTCGCCCGGCACTTCAGGCCAGCTTGTGGGAATTGATCGCCCAGGCCCGTGAGAAACAGGGCGATTCCGCTGGCGCGGCGTTGGCTCGTCAGAAGGCCAAGGTTTCGCTCTGATGGATACACGTTTTCCTCAAATCGCCGATCAGTTGCTGTTGATCGAGCGGGAGCTACGGGTCCAGGGCTGGTGGAGCGAGGTATCGCCTTCGGCGCAGGCGCTGGCCAGCGTCGAGCCGTTCGCGGTCGACACCCTGGATTTCGAGCAGTGGCTGCAATGGATTTTCCTGCCCAGGATGAAAGCCATCCTGGAAAACGACCTGCCGCTGCCCAACGCCTCGGGCATCCTTGCCATGGCCGAGATGGTCTATGCCCAGCGGCCAGGGCAGGGCGTCGAGTTGCAGCGGCAGCTGGCGCAATTCGATCGGTTGATCAGCGACGTCGGCTGACCGCCATTACTGGCAGTTCTCCTCGATTTGCTGGCGGGTCTCATCGATCCGCAGGCGCCGCTCTTCATCGGTGAGGCGGCGCATTTCCCCCTCCACGTCTTCGCGCACCCTGGGGTTGTTCTGCAATTGTGCCAGGTTGGTCCGGGCCTGTTCGCAGAACGCCTTGAGCTGGGCTTCCTGTTCGGCAACCTGTTTCCTGACCTGTTGGTCGATGGCCTTCTGGTCGCCAATGACCCCACCAGACGGCGGTGCCGCCGGTTTGGTGGCGGGTGGAGCGGACTTGATCACAGTCGTGGCCTCTGTGCCGTCGGGGGGCTGGGCGCCGAAATGGGTCACGCCCTGGGCGTCGACCCATTTGTAGACCTGGCCGGCCATGCATATCGGGCTCAGGCCAACCAGCAGGCTGGCCGTCAAGAAGATCATTCGCATGCTGTTTCCTTGTCTTGGGTTGCGCAATTGAAGCTAACACAGTTGCCGTTTAAGGGTTTTTTCTTGCGTTCTCATGCGCTTACTTCGAATAAAGCACATAGACGACTTGACTTGAAGGAGGCGAAACAGAAGAATCCAAAGTCCGCTGTAGAGGGACTGCCAGAAGCAGACCCACTCGGCAGATCATGAGGCGCACATCCGCGCCGACCTGTTACACCCGCAACGCGTTACCTCGCGCTGGGTGGGAAAGGCCCGCAACACTTGGGACGATCCCAATACTTGCTCAGTCAGTGCTGACGTAGTCGGCGACCACCGTCGCTCATGCTCTGCCGAGAAGTAAACCTATTAAGACCCGTCCCCTTTTTGTGGGTCGGTATTCTGGCGTTTTAGAGGTGAACAACGTGGAGCTTTTATCTGGCGGTGAGATGCTCGTCCGCTTTTTGCGTGACGAAGGCGTCAAATATATCTACGGGTACCCCGGTGGTGCTCTTCTTCATGTCTATGATGCCCTGTTCAAAGAACCGGAAGTGACCCACATCCTGGTTCGTCACGAGCAGGCGGCCACTCATATGGCTGACGGCTATGCCCGTGCCACCGGCAAGGCCGGCGTGGTACTGGTGACTTCCGGTCCAGGCGCCACGAACGCCATCACCGGTATCGCCACGGCGTACATGGACTCCATCCCGATGGTAATCATCTCCGGTCAGGTGCCCAGCACCATGGTCGGCACCGACGCGTTCCAGGAAACCGACATGATCGGTATTTCCCGGCCGATCGTGAAGCACAGCTTCATGATCAAGCACGCGTCGGAAATCCCGGAAGTCATGAAGAAGGCTTTCTACCTGGCCGAATCCGGTCGTCCGGGTCCAGTCGTGGTCGATGTCCCGAAAGACATGACCAACCCGGCCGAGAAGTTCGAATACATCTTCCCGAAAAAAGCCAAGCTGCGTTCCTACAGCCCGGCGGTCCGTGGTCACTCCGGGCAAATCCGCAAGGCGGCCGAAATGCTGCTGGCGGCCAAGCGCCCTGTGTTGTACTCCGGTGGTGGTGTAATCCTCGGCGGTGGCTCCGCGCCGCTGACCGAGCTGGCGAAAATGCTCAACCTGCCGGTCACCAATACGCTGATGGGCCTGGGCGCGTTCCCGGGTACTGACCGTCAGTTCATCGGTATGCTCGGCATGCACGGCAGCTACACCGCCAACCTGGCGATGCACCACGCCGATGTGATCCTGGCGGTCGGCGCGCGTTTCGACGACCGTGTGATCAATGGCGCGGCTAAATTCTGCCCGAACGCCAAGATCATCCACATCGACATCGACCCGGCTTCCATCTCCAAGACCATCAAGGCAGACGTGCCGATTGTCGGTCCTGTCGAGAGCGTGCTGACCGAAATGGTCGCCATTCTCAAGGAAATCGGCGAGGTTCCGAACAAGGAGTCCGTCGCCAGTTGGTGGAAGCAGGTCGATGAATGGCGCGGCGATCGCGGCCTGTTCCCTTACGACAAGGGCGACGGCAGCGTGATCAAGCCGCAGACCGTGATCGAAACCCTGTGCGAAGTGACCAAGGGCGATGCCTTTGTGACCTCCGACGTGGGCCAGCACCAGATGTTCGCGGCGCAGTACTACAAGTTCGACAAACCCAACCGCTGGATCAACTCCGGTGGCCTGGGCACCATGGGCTTCGGTTTTCCGGCAGCCATGGGCATCAAGTTGAGCTTCCCGGAGGCTGATGTCGCCTGCGTCACGGGCGAGGGCAGCATCCAGATGAACATCCAGGAACTGTCCACCTGCCTGCAATACGGTTTGCCGGTGAAGATCGTGATCCTGAACAACGGTGTGTTGGGGATGGTTCGCCAGTGGCAGGACATGAGCTACGGCAGCCGTCATTCGCACTCGTACATGGAATCGCTGCCTGATTTCGTCAAGCTGGCAGAGGCCTATGGTCACGTTGGCGTGCGCATCACCGAATCGAAGGATTTGAAGTCGAAGATGGAGGAAGCGTTCGCCATGAAGGATCGCCTGGTGGTGATCGATATTGCGGTCGACACCAGCGAGCACGTCTACCCGATGCAGATCAAAGACGGCTCCATGCGCGATATGTGGCTGAGCAAGACGGAGCGTACCTAATCATGCGACACATTATTTCCTTGCTTCTGGAAAACGAACCGGGTGCGCTGTCTCGTGTTGTAGGCCTGTTCTCGCAGCGCAACTACAACATCGAAAGCCTGACCGTGGCGCCAACCGAAGACCCGACCCTGTCGCGTCTGACGCTGACCACCGTGGGGCACGATGAAGTCATCGAGCAGATCACCAAGAACCTGAACAAGCTGATCGAGGTGGTCAAGCTGGTGGACCTGTCGGAAAGCGCTCACATCGAGCGTGAACTGATGCTGGTCAAGGTCAAGGCCACCGGCGCCCAGCGCGCCGAGATCAAGCGTACTACCGATATTTATCGTGGGCAGATCGTCGATGTCAGCGCCAGCGTCTATACCGTTCAGTTGACCGGTACCAGCGACAAGCTCGACAGCTTCATCCAATCGATCGGCACTGCCTCGATTCTGGAAACCGTACGCAGTGGCGTCACCGGGATTGCCCGTGGCGACAAAGTACTGAGCATCTAAACCAAATTAGCGAATGGCCTGAATGGCCGGATATAGGGGAAATTCATGAAAGTTTTCTACGATAAAGACTGCGACCTGTCGATCATCCAGGGCAAGAAAGTCGCCATCATCGGCTACGGTTCCCAAGGTCACGCCCAGGCGTGCAACCTGAAAGATTCCGGCGTTGACGTGACTGTCGGCCTGCGTAAAGGCTCGGCCACCGTTGCCAAGGCCGAGGCCCACGGCCTGAAAGTGACCGACGTGGCTTCCGCAGTTGCCGCAGCCGACCTGGTCATGATCCTGACCCCGGACGAGTTCCAATCTGCCCTGTACAAGAACGAAATCGAGCCGAACATCAAGAAAGGTGCCACCCTGGCCTTCTCCCACGGTTTCGCGATCCACTACAACCAAGTCGTGCCTCGTGCCGACCTCGACGTGATCATGATCGCGCCGAAGGCCCCGGGTCACACCGTGCGTTCCGAGTTCGTGAAAGGCGGCGGTATCCCTGACCTGATCGCGATCTACCAGGACGCGTCCGGCAACGCCAAGAACGTGGCCCTGTCCTACGCTGCTGGTGTGGGTGGCGGTCGTACCGGCATCATCGAAACCACCTTCAAGGACGAGACTGAAACCGACCTGTTCGGCGAGCAAGCCGTTCTGTGTGGCGGTACCGTCGAGCTGGTAAAAGCCGGTTTCGAAACCCTGGTTGAAGCGGGCTACGCGCCAGAAATGGCCTACTTCGAATGCCTGCACGAACTGAAGCTGATCGTTGACCTCATGTACGAAGGCGGTATCGCCAACATGAACTACTCGATCTCCAACAACGCCGAATACGGCGAGTACGTGACCGGTCCGGAAGTCATCAACGCCGAGTCCCGCCAGGCCATGCGCAACGCCCTGAAACGTATTCAGGACGGCGAATACGCCAAGATGTTCATCAGCGAAGGCGCCACCGGCTATCCTTCGATGACCGCCAAGCGTCGCAACAACGCCGCCCACGGTATCGAAATCATCGGCGAGCAACTGCGCTCGATGATGCCGTGGATCGGTGCCAACAAGATCGTCGACAAAGCCAAGAACTAAGTCGCGAACTTGAGTCGAAAAACGCGGCCTTGGCCGCGTTTTTTCGTTTGGGCGATGGCTTCTGGTATAAAGCTGCATCGTTTGCGGTCGAACCGTCGTCCCAGACATCTGTCGAATTTTTCACACCGTTGCAAGGTATTGTCCATGAGCGAACGTCCCGACGAGCCAAACCAGGCTCCTGACGCCGAAAGCCTGTTGCCCATCGATGAGCACATCGAAGAAGGCCATGACGCTGAAGGCCGTAAGGTCCGGCATCGTGGCATCTATCTGCTGCCGAATCTGTTCACCACCGCGAACCTGTTCGCCGGTTTCTATTCCATCATCAGTTCCATGAGTGCCCAGGCTGCCTTGAGCGCCGGCGATAGCGCAGGGGCGAGCCGTTACTTTGCGTTCGCCGCCATTGCGATCTTCGTCGCCATGGTGCTCGATGGCCTGGACGGGCGCGTCGCCCGCATGACCAATACCCAAAGCGCGTTCGGCGCCGAATACGATTCACTGTCCGACATGGTCGCTTTTGGCGTGGCGCCCGCCTTGCTGGCGTTCGGCTGGGCGCTGGGGGACATGGGCAAGGTCGGCTGGATGGTCGCCTTCATTTATGTGGCGGGTGCGGCATTGCGCCTGGCCCGTTTCAACACCCAGGTCGGCAAGGCTGATAAACGTTACTTCATCGGCCTGGCCAGTCCGGCCGCGGCGGGTGTCGTGGCCGGTGTTGTCTGGGCATTCAGCGACTACGGCATCCAGGGGTCGAAAATGTCGTTCCTGGTAGCGCTGCTGGTTGCCGCGGCCGGGATGCTGATGGTCAGCAACATCAAGTACAACAGCTTCAAGGAGCTGGATCTGAAAGGGCGTGTGCCATTCGTTGCGATTCTGGCGGTGGTGCTGGTATTCGCGGTGGTGTTCAGTGATCCGCCGCGTATCCTGCTGCTGGTATTCCTCGCCTATGCCGCTTCGGGCCCGGTGCAATACTTGTTGCGTCTTCGCCGACGCTAAACGTTGCCTTAATGTAATTTCCCCCATACTCCGCAGTCTATTGGTACATCTGCCCTCCAATACTGCGGAGTTGTCATGCTGATCAAGATCCCCAAGTCGTCCGACTGCCGTGAATCGGACGTCACGCCCGAATCCCTCTATCTCTCCCGTCGTCAAATGCTCGGAGCAACCATGGCAGGTCTCGCCGTGAGCAGCTTACCGCGATGGGCCAGCGCTGCCGAAGCGGCGCGTTATGCCGAGGTCGAGCCGGGCAAGGCGCCGTCCTGGTTTGCCGAAAAATTGCCGTCCGTCCAATGGGAGGCGGTCACGGTCAAGAATGAGCCCATCACGCCGTTCAAGGACGCGACCCATTACAACAACTTCTATGAGTTCGGGACCGACAAGGGCGATCCGGCCGCCAATGCCGGCTCCCTGAAGACCGAGCCCTGGAGCGTGGTGGTGGATGGAGAGGTGGGCAAGCCGGGACGCTATGGGTTGGAAGACTTCATGAAGCCTTATCAGCTGGAAGAGCGGATTTATCGACTGCGCTGTGTCGAGGCCTGGTCGATGGTCATTCCGTGGATCGGTTTTCCCATCTCTGCATTGCTCAAGCAGGTCGAGCCGACCTCCAAGGCCAAGTACATCCGCTTCGAAACCCTGCAGGATCCGAAAGTCATGCCGGGGCAGCGTTCTGGTTTCGCCTTGATCGACTGGCCGTATGTGGAGGGCTTGCGATTGGACGAGGCGATGAACCCGTTGGCTATCCTCGCGGTTGGGATGTACGGACGGGAGTTGCCAAACCAGAACGGCGCGCCGCTGCGGTTGGTGGTCCCGTGGAAGTATGGGTTCAAAAGTGTGAAGTCCATCGTGCGCATCAGTCTGGTGAGCGAGCAGCCGAAAACCACGTGGCAGAGCATCGCGTCTGATGAGTACGGCTTTTATGCCAACGTCAATCCAACGGTCGACCACCCGCGCTGGACCCAGGCGCGTGAACGTCGTTTGCCGAGTGGGCTGTTCAGTCCCAATGTGCGCGATACGCTGATGTTCAACGGCTATCAGGATGAAGTCGCTTCTTTATATGCAGGGATGGACCTGAGGAAGGACTACTGATGCGTTTTCCAGTCTGGCGAATTAGCGTCTTCATCGCCGCGGCAGTCTGGCCGTTGCTCTGGCTTTACGAAGCCTTGATGAATTCGTTGGGTCCTGACCCGGGCAAAGTGCTGGTGGATCGGCTCGGGTTGGGGACACTGATCCTGTTGTTGATCACCTTGAGCATGACGCCGTTGCAAAAAATGACGGGGTGGGCGGGGTGGATTGCGGTCAGGCGCCAGTTGGGTTTGTGGTGCTTTGCTTATGTTGTGTTGCATTTAAGCGGGTATGCGGCGTTCATACTGGGATTCGATTGGTCGCAGTTGGGCGTCGAATTGAGCAAGCGGCCTTACATTATTGTCGGGGCGCTTGGGTTTCTCGGCTTGCTGGCGCTGGCAGTCACATCCAATCGTTACAGCCAGCGGCGACTTGGCGTGCGCTGGAAGAAGTTGCATCGCCTGGTGTATCTGATCCTGGGGCTTGGATTGCTGCATATGCTGTGGATCGTGCGGGCAGATCTGAAGGAGTGGTCGATATACGCCTTTATTGGGGTCGTACTGTTGATGCTGAGAGTCCCGCCGGTTATGCGTCGAATCCCGCGTTTGCTGGGCAGGAAAGTGCCTTCTGCAACAAAAGCGTAATTAGGGGGTTGACGGCAGATTCTGGACGTCTATAATTCGCCCCACTTCCGGCGCAGTCGAAACGGAAAACTCCTTGAGATTCAATGAGTTAAGTAAGTTTCGAAGGGGTTTGGCTTCAGTTCATCGAAGCCTGGAAGGAGCAGATAGGGCAGTGTTATTTGGCTCCATCGGCGGTTCGATCTTCTCGGTCGAAAGCGGTGAAAAAGAGGTGTTGACAGCAGCGAGTAACGCTGTAGAATTCGCCTCC
>NZ_JBDGLI010000020.1:0-110075 GCF_057655955.1 Pseudomonas sp. Soil_N_39 | reverse complement strand
CTGGGTATCGCCCTCGGCGGATTCTGGAGCATGGCGGCAGCGGTGGCGATGCGCTTGGTACCGGGGGCGTTGTTGCCCCGAGCGCTCTCGATTATTTTCAGCGGCATTGCCGTCGGGACGGTGGTTGCGGTCCCGCTGGGCAGTTACCTGGGCGGCTTATATGGCTGGCGCAGCGCGTTCTTTGCAGCGGCGGCGGTCGGTGTGGTGACCCTGGCTTTCCAGTCGTTCACGCTGCCGCGCCTTGCGCCGCGCACGCCGGCACGCCTGCGCACCGTACTCGAAGTGTTGCGACGCCCGGGCATCGCCATGGGTATGTTCGGTTGTGTGCTGGTGCACAGCGGCCATTTCGCGATGTTCACCTACGTTCGGCCATTTCTCGAGGGCACTACCGGCATCGGCCCGCAAGGGCTGTCACTGATGCTGCTGGGTTTCGGTGTGGCGAACTTCGGCGGCACGCTGTTGGCCGGGTGGCTGCTTGAGCGTCACCCACTGGCCACCTTGGTGTTGATGCCCGCGCTGGTGGGCGTTGCCGCACTGGCGTTGGTTCTGTTGCCGGCCTCGGTGCCGGGGCAAGTGGTACTGCTGGCGGTCTGGGGACTGGCCTTTGGTGGTGTGCCGGTGGCGTGGTCGAACTGGGTCGCCAGCGCAATACCTGACCAGGCGGAAAGCGCCGGGGGGATGGTGGTGGCCTCTGTGCAGTCGGCCATCGCAACAGGCGCCGCCGCTGGCGGTGCGGTGTTCAGCCTCGGTGGCAGCGCAGGCGTATTCGTAGCGGCGGCCGTGCTGATGCTGCTGGCCGCGTTGCTGATTGCGTGGCGTGTCCGGGTTCCTTCTGCTGGTGGCGGTGCCCAGGTCAGGCCGGCGCTGCACATTTGATCCGGCTTTGTATATTCAGTAACGATTAGCTTTCCTTCAATCGGTGAATTGAATCGAAGATGCCATTCGGCGATATCTGAACACATCACACCTGAAGGGATACGAGGACGGATGTCTTCTGCGGCTTTATTGCCTGAAATAGGTCGCCAGCCAGATCCGACAAAGGAACCCTATGAAGAGGGCCTGGTCGCGTATGTTCGAAGCCTCGCAGAGTTATTCCAAAATCCGAAGTCTGAACACAATCAAAAACGGGCGATGGCGGTTTTCAGCCTTATGGCCGGCACGCTTCAAATTGCCAGGGCAGTAGCTGATCCACTGCTAGCTTGCTCCCCTGGCTCTGGTTGCAACGACGCTCGCTCGGTGAGGAGATGTTCCATGCGCTGCTACGACCGTTGATCGATGCGCCATATCCCCTGGTGTACGAACAGTCGGGAGGCGAATGGCAGAGGCGCCTTGTTCGTATTACTGTCTTGGGCGAGCAAATGCTGCGCGGACATATCAACTGGCTCGATTACGCGCCAGCAGAGCGTTGGGTCGGCGGGGTGCGTATTCTTGCTGATCAATCACCTTGGGTGGTGAGCGATGACGGACGGGTGTGGCGTCGCTGAGCAAGCCGGGTGCGTTCGTGTCCAGGCAAACCTTCATGCTTTTGGCCGAAACCGCCGCCTGATCAAACATTCGATCCGCATCTGAATCGATACCATTCACCTCACGATCACACCCCCACACCCATTACGACCAAGGAGCCCCCCAATGCCTACCGTCCATGTCTTCATCGCCACTAGCCTGGATGGCTTCATCGCCCGGCCCGACGGTGACATCGACTGGCTTCTACAGCGCGACGACCCCTCCGAGGACCACGGCTATTCAGCTTTCATTGCCGACAAGGACGTCATCGTGATGGGCCGCGGGAGCTATGAGAAGGTGCGGACTTTCGACACCTGGTTCTACGACCGGCCCGTGGTGGTGCTGTCCGAACAGTTGGCCGAATCGCCGGTGCCCGAGGCGTTGAAGGGCAAGTTGCGTTTTTCCAACCTGGCCCCCAAGGAATTGCTGACGGAGCTGGAGGGCCAAGGCGTGCAGCGTGTCTATGTAGATGGTGGGCGGGTGGTGCAGTCGTTCCTGCGCGAAGGGTTGGTCACCGATATGGTGCTCACTACCATCCCCGTGTTGATTGGCTCAGGGCGGCCATTGTTTGGCGGGCTTGAGCGGGATCTGGATTTGAAACTCGTATCCAGCCGCAGCTTTCCTTCGGGATTGGTGCAATCCACCTACCGAACCACCGGTGGGACTTGACAGCCCTGGGATACTGGACGCGTCGCCGCATCCATCGCGGTACATCCCATCACGACGAAAAGGAAGGTGCTCCATGCGCGATGAAGAACTCAAGGCCTTATTCGACCAGCAGGCAGCCGGCTACGATAAGCAATGGGCGGGGATGGCACCCATTCGTGACGCCCTGTACACCTTGCTTGATGCTCTCTTCGCTGAGTTACCGGAAAATGCCCGGATTCTCTGTGTCGGCGTGGGCACCGGTGCGGAACTGGCCCACCTGGCCAAGCGCTGCCCCGGTTGGCATTTCACTGCCGTCGACCCCTCGGGCACCATGCTCGATATCTGCCGGCAGAAAGCGGTACAAGGAGGCTTCCTTTCGCGTTGCAGCTTTCACCAAGGTTACCTCGACTCGCTGCCTGCCGAGCCTGGCCATGACGGTGCTACCTGCTTTCTGGTGTCTCAGTTTTTGCTCGAGCCACAAGCACGCATCGCGTTCTTCCACGAGATCGCCCGTCGGCTTAAGCCGGGCGGAGTACTGGCATCCGTCGATCTCGCCGCTGACATCGATTCACCGGCGTATGAGGCGTTGTTACGCAACTGGATGACATTGATGTCCTCTGCAGGCGTCGAGCCGCAAATGCTGGAGAGAGCCCGTGCTGCCTACGCCCGAGACGTGGCTATACTGCCGCCACAGCAGGTCACCGCCCTCATCGAGACGGCCGGGTTCGAGGCTCCGGTGCAGTTCTTCCAGGCGGGGCTGATGCATGGGTGGTTTTGCCCGCGCAAGGCAGACATGGTCTTGAGTTAGCCGTGACCTTCCGGCACAGCGGCCCAGCCCCTGCTTTTTTTTGGCTGGTGCAGTCCACCTGACTTTCAACGCACGCGATCACGGCTTTGCGCAGCCAAATCCAGGGCCTTTTGCATGTCCAGTCGCGCCGAGCGGCCGACGTCTTTGTCGTTGAGTTGGTAACGACGTTCCGACGGCAGGATGGGCGCGGTGAGGTCTTCGGCGTCCATCTGTTCGAAATCGTGGTTATCGCCGATGGTCATGGCGCTGCGGCGTAGCAGCATGCGCAACTGCTCGGGTTGCAGTTGCGGGTTGATGGACAGCATCGCCGCCAACAGGCCCGCGACCATGGGCGTGGCGTAGGACGTGCCGCAATGCACGGCGCTGTCCTGGCCGGCGTTGGTCGTCGAGGCGTGGGTGCACGCGGCGGCGGTGATGTCGACGCGCATGTCGATGTTCGAGGAGCTACGTTTGACCGCATAGGCCGGGTCGTCGACGGAGACGCCGGTGTGATCGCTGCGCTGGTGTCCGCCGACCACCAGCAATTGTTCGGTAATGAAGGAGGAGGGCAGGCGGTATTCATCGCTGCCCGAGAACGAAGATCCATTGCCGGCGGAATTCACCACTATGACGTCGGGATGTTCCTTGCGCAGCCAAAGGAAAAACTCTTCCAGCAGTTCTTCGTAGCCACCCATGGCGAGGCCCGAGCGTAGCAACGAGTCGACGTCATCGCCTTTGATATCCTTGGCGCCGACGCGGTGGATGCCCCAGCTCCAATTGAGCACGCGTACGCCATCTTCCACGAGGTTGACCGAGGCGGCGATGTTGGCGGTGATCCCGGCATCGGAATTGCGCTCGACGATGACCTCGAAGCCACCGCTGGCCTTGTCCAGGCCACGGAGAAAGCCGGTGTTGCCGCTGTCGTCCCAGCGTGCGGCAAGGATGCCGGCGACAGTCGTGCCGTGGTTGTCCGGTTTGCTTGCATCACGGGCGTAGACGCAGGTGCGCGGTGGCGAGCAGGCACCGAGGTAGTCCGCGAAATCCGTCGTGTCGAAATCCACATCGCGCTCGATCAGGCCGATGCGCACCGGTTGTGGCTGGATGGGCGGCTGTCGTCCGGGGATGCGTCGTTGGTAATAGTTCACCGCATCGAGAAAGCGGTTGGCCGCCCATTCGTCGGAGTCCAGGGCCGGTTTCTTCGGTTCTTCAGGCTGAGCAGGGGCCTGTTCGGTTTCTTCGGCCGAGGACTCCTCGGTGACCACGGCATCCACGCTGGTCTCGCTGCCCAAACGCAGCACCAAGGCGTCACGCTGCACCAGATCCTTGGCCGGCAAGCGAAGTTGGTACAGGTTCAGGGGCGCGATGCTGCCGACCACTTTCGCGCCGTACTTGTGGGCCAGGCGCTCGGCTTCCTGACGGCCATCTCGGTCTTCCTCGATCAGCACGCTGACCAGGTCGACGTAGGTGGTCAGGCCGTCCATGTTCTTCGCCACTTCGTCCGGCCCGGCGGCCAGCACGTGACTGTTGCGCAGGGTCAGCCAGGCGGCATTGCTGGTGCGTGGACCGTCCTCCAGCCAAAGCGGGCCGCTTTGGTAATCGGCGGTGTCCAGGCGCACGCGCAGGTTTTCCCCTTCGCGCTGGACCGTGTCTGCGGGTATCGCCTTTGCCCCTAGCTTCAGTTGCGGCGCTCCATCGCCCATTCCGCGCGCTGTCAGGCACCAGTCCTGGTGCTGGCTTTGCAGCAGGTCGCCGCAGCGTTTCAGACTTTCCAGGCGCAGCGGTTCCGGCGCCGCGGTCGCCGTGCCGACAGCCAAGGTGAACAACGCAGCGAGGGCAGTGGATCGTAGGAGCATGGCCAGGTTTCTTTGCCGAGGGTCTTGTTGCTCCGACTGTTACGTGGCTCGCTTCGTTCAGCGGGATAACGCTACTCAGCGAAGACCCGTTCCGGTTCAGAAGCTCTCGAGGCGCACTTCAACACCTGCCTGGCGTGCGAGTTCGATCATGGCTTCGACCTGGTCGGCATCGGCGATGAACCCGACGTATTCATCGCCACCGGAGTCCAGGTGCAGGTAGCGTTTGTCGAATGCCGCCAGCCATTGGTCGAAACTCGCCAGCGTCTCCGACATCGACAGAGTGCCCTCATAGCGGTAGGGATAAACTTCTTTTACCCCGCTGGCGCTGACCAGATAGGGCACCAGATACTCGAAACCATCAAAGCCTCTCCAGTCGACACCTAGCAAAGCCAGGTGTTCGAGCTTCTGGCCCCGGTCTGCATCCAGCAATCCTTCCACCAGCGCAGTAGCCGGCTCTTGGCCCGAACCGTATAGGCGCATCACACGCCTGACCAGCCTGGCGCGTTCGCCTTCTGGCATGCGGGCCAGCATGGTTTGAACAAGTGTCTTGAGTTCGGCGCGATAGGGATGCAGCTCCCGCATGATCGCCGCGTCGCTGACAGTTGTTTCCTCCGGTGGCGGCAGGGTAAAGCGGCCGCCGAACAAGCGATCAAGAATGCCCATTTCCTTTCCTTGGTTTGTCCATTTCCTTCAGCCTACCGTTATACGCATTCCACGTGAACGCGATACCTGATATCCCGATCAAAAGGATCTTCCGGGTTTTCGTAAGCTTCCAGTGTTTCCAAGAATCCCGTCCGCTCAAGGCTCACCAGATCCTCAAGGGTCCAATCAAAGGGGAAGTCGCTTGAAAAGCTTTCACCCTGGTATTCAATCCAATGAAAAACCGGGAAGGGCAGATAACCGAGCCACTCTGATCGATAGGTGATCTCGTCGGATTCGTTACTCGTCACCACGGCGCGGATCTTGTTCTTGATGGCTGCTTGGCGTTCATCCATGGTGTTTCGATCCCGGTTGATGATTGATTGCGTATCCTGTGTAGAATCCGTTTTTCCAGATTTCAAAGGATTGAGCCTGTGATCACTTGCCATGTCCGGTACGTTATTGACCCTTACCAGATCCCTGCTTTCGAAAGCTACTCGCGCCAATGGATTGAAGTGGTGACTCGAATGGGGGGAAACCATCATGGCTACTTTCTCCCCGCCGAGGGCGCCAACAATATCGCCTATTGCCTGTTCAGCTTTTCCAGCTTGGCCGAATATGAAAAATATCGACGGGAAGCTGAATTGGATCCGGCGTGCGTCGAATTGGTTCGCCAGGCGACGGAACAGCGATTCATTCTGAGCTATGAGCGTAGTTTCCTGCGCCCTGTCCTTGAGTGAGCGGTTGACGCTTGAGTTTCGCATCACCCTAAACGGACATCACAACGACAAGGAGTGTCACACCATGAAAACCATTGATCGTGCTTTGCTAGGCTGCGGAATATTGATTCCCTTCTGGCTGTTTTTGGGTGTCGCACTGACCGCGCGGGCCTACCCAGGCTATAGCCATCTGGATCAAGCCATGAGCCAACTAGGCGCTGTTGGAGCCCCAACCCACAGCTTCTCTGCCTGGGTGAACAATTTTCCACTGGGTGCGATGTTCGTGCTTTTCGCAATAGGCGTGGCGAGACGGTTCAAGGCTTCGCGGATGGCCTTGCTTAGCGCAGCCCTGATTTTCGTCCATGGGTTGGCAAGCTTCACGGCCGGCTATTTTCCCTGCGATCAAGGCTGTGCGCCGATTGAACCGTCGGTCTCGCAACAGAGCCACAACCTTGCGGGGCTGGTGATGTTCATCTCGCTTACCCTGGCGGGTGCGCTGTGGATGCGCCTGGGCAAGTCGCTGCTGTCGTCGTCCAAGTTTGCCATGTTCTCGGCGAGCTGCGTCATCCTGGCCATCGTGACGGTTATGCTGATGGTGACGGCACTGGCCGACGGTCATCTGTTCGGCTTGTACCAGCGGTTCAATTACGGGGTTTCGGTGGTCTGGATTGGGTCCTTGGCCGTCGTTGCCCTAAAGGATAAGGCTGATATGAAGGCCGCGCGCGTCCGATAAAGCATAAGGGAAATGTATATTCGTATTTCCATATTTATCGAGAACCGCAACTGGCTGACCATGCAAAATTCTGCCGATGGAAATCGTTATTCCTTATGGGAATGCCGGGCATAAAATTAATGAATTTTTATTATTCCCAAGCGAGGCGTAGCTTGATTCCAGAACACGGAGAACTGCGCTTTGAAATCATCCTCGTTTAATTCAGCGGAAAAATTTGATACTTCACGGGCTAATGAGTACGCCCGGCAGAGCCGCATTGCGCTCGCTGGGTACGACGCCTGTCAGGACCTGGCGGCGTGCATGCTGGCGGCGACCCTTGGAAACGTGAGCTCGGCGAAAATACTGGTGGTGGGTGCCGGCGGTACGGCGCAGGAGATCATTGCAATGGCCAAGCTTGAACCGGGCTGGCATTTCACTGCCGTCGATCCGTCCGGGCCTATGCTGGAGGCCGCGAAGCAGCAGTTAGTCGCAAACAACTTGCTTGAAAGAACCGCCATGCATCTTGGGCATGTGGAAGACTTGGTAGCAAACGGGTCGTACGATGCTGCTACCTTGATCGGTGTACTCCATCATCTCGATGGGGATGAAGCTAAGCTGAAAATATTACGGTCCATCCAGGTACATCTGAAGCCGGGCGCGCCGCTGATTGTCGCCGCAAACCAATATGCGTATGCCAGCCAGCCGTTACTCCTCGCGGCCTGGGGGCAACGGTGGCGACAGCATGGCGCCAGCCCGGAAGAAGTGACGGTCAAGCTTGGGAAAATTCTTCAAGGTGCCGATCCTCCACATTCCGAGGCCGCAGTTCAAAAACTGTTGAGTGATGCAGGATTCGGCAGTGCTACCCGGTTCTTCAGCAGTCTTTTCTGGAGCGCCTGGTTAACGTGTAAAACGGCCTGAGGATGGAGCTTAAGCGACGTGGATCAGCTTTCCGGGAGCGTGATGGGCGCGTCACTGGTTTCAGCCGCCAGTTTCAGTCGGTCGGCTTTACTGATGTACTGATTCTTGCTTTTGGGTGCCAGCTTGGCACTGGCCTTTTTGGCGTTAGCCTTCAATAACTGGTTTATTTTCTTGCGGCGATTCATGTCGTTCTGCTCAGCGTGTCAATGTTTGGATGGTATCAGCTTTCGGTTTTCTCAGGATTTTTCCTGATGTTGGCAACGGGCTTCACCCGGCGCTCGATGATGATCGAGTCATTTGGAATCTCCAACCGGATCGCCGTTTCTTCGGTGCGCATTTCAATGAGCGTCGAGTTGCCCACGCCTCGGAAAATCACCGTCGCATTTTCAAAGCGTTTGTAGTTTTCCAGCGGGGAATCCTTAGGGGCTGGCAACAGGTTGGCGTAAGGCGGTTTCACCAGAATCGTGGCCCTTTCTATGCGTATTTGCGCGAAGCGCATGGCCGCTTGCAGCAAGTCCGAGGTCACGCCACCCATGAGCAGGGGCGTCAGGAGGATGACACAGACAATCATCGCCCTGGTTTTTTTCAAGGGTTTCATTTCTGCGTGGGGCTTGTGCTCATGATGTTCCGAACCGCCGACCTCAAGCGCTGCTTTTATTTTCTTGTTCTGCTCCAGATAGGCTGAGTAAACGATGTACTGAAAAACGGGCAGAAGGATAAGCGGGATGTGTTCCAAGGGGCTTCTGCGGGTAAGGAGATAAATGGTCACTGCGCCGCATATTCCAAAAAACACCGAGAGGAATGTAATTTTCGGTCGTTTGAATTCCAGTATGGTTTTTTTACGGGTGACTTTTCCATGTAGCCAGGCGAAGCCTCTAAGCGCGGGAATGAAGAACGGGGAAAGCAACACCCCGGCCGCGGTGACGGAGACTGAAAAATAAACACACACCAGCCCAAAGCAAAACGCCGCGACCAGAAATAACATACTGTCTCCAATGGAGACGCCCTGTGGGTAATGGCCGTTGCCCAAGAGATAACTGACAATGCACGTGCCGCCAATCAGTAATCCGATTTTGGCGCAGAGGGAGAGCAGTTTTGTTGCAACATCGATCTGCTTTTCGAGTCCAGTGGTTGCTTCCTGCATCATCCCGTCTCCTTGATAGAACGCATCGGCTGGTCGTTCCTGACTCATCGCCCTGATGGGTAGCATAGTGATGATTTGGCGCCTTGTGGCGTGACGGCAGTCGAGGCTTGTTGTGGGAATGGATCAGTGGACTGGCCCCTGTTCTTCGGCCGCGCTATCCCACGTAATACTTATCCCAGAGCTTGTTCCGGAATCGCTTCTGCGGATCGAACCGTGCTTTGAGTGCGAACAATCGTTGTGCGCCGGGATAGGCCCGGGAGAACTGTTCTCGTGTTGCATGCAACTGATAGGGCAGGTAGTAGGTGCCCCCAAACGCCAGGGCAATATCGATCAGTTCGCGTGTCCATACGCCGACCTTCTCGCGGTCAGCCACGCCAACGTGTTGCCAGTAATAAAGTACGAATGAAAAAACTTCCTCCCGTGCCCAGGACAGGCACGAGTCAGGGGCAGGTGGCGCATGCCGGATGGAGACGTTGATGGCATCGACGTCATGGGCCTTGAGTAGATCGGCCATTTGTATGACAAATGCGTTGAGGTGAGCCACCGGTACAAAATATTCCTGCAACGCGTAGGTGCTGTTGCGTGTAGCGATCGGTCCAAGTGAGGCGACGTCCCGACTAGCCTCGTAATTACGGCGTACCACCGGGTGGCTGAGGTAGCGCAATGGATCGACCACATCCTTGCGAATCAACGGGCCGCCGGGGAGTCTGGCCACGCCCCACAGGATGGTTTGATCGAATGTGTACGATTGCCCTGGTGCAACCAGTCGATCTTCGACGGTCAGCGCTTTTTCCGTGGTGCACCAGGTGATGGCGGTGGCTTGGTCAAAATAGGGCGGCGCCAGATCGGCGTTGTGCAGGATTGCCTGGTCGTTTCCGCGGATCTGGTCATTGAAGAACTTGGGGTAATCGGCAACCGGCATGTGGTGTACCTGGCGCTCCATCGTGACGTTGGATGCCAGGTCCAATTCGATTTCGGTGATGACGCCCATCGCGCCATAGCCACCGATGGCTGCGTGAAACAGGTCGGTATTTGTGCTGCGAGAGGTTTCCACGACTGAACCGTCGGCGAGCACCAGTTGCAGGGCGCGTACCGAGTTGCTCATCGGGCCGGCACCGACGTAACGCCCATGAGCGTTGACTGACAACGCCCCACCGACGGTGAAGTTGGCATAGCTCTGCATGATCTTTACCGAAAGATCGTCCGGGTCGATGACGGTCTGAAGGTGGCGCCAGCGCATCCCTGACTGTACGCGTATGACCTTGTGCTCAGGCGAATAGCGGATGACTTGATTGAACTGACGCATATCGAGGTGCAGGCTGTCTTCGGTGGCAATCTGCTGCTGGTGGCGGTGTGTGCGCTGAATCACTGGTCACTGGAAGACATGGTGTCTGCCTACTGCGTGTCAAAAGCCGAGTGCATCAAGCATTTGTTGGTGTTGGAGCGGATGGGCCTGGCCGACCTGAAGCCGGGAAATCGCATCAGGTTGCTGGTCGCGCGGGATTTCGATTGGCTACCGGACGGCCCTATCCGAGGGTTCTTCCTGCGCCAGGGTTTGCCGGATTTCATGGCGAGCCGATTCGACGCCCCCGATGAAACCCTGCACTTTGCCCATGGCATGCTGACCAAGCCCGCTTACGCCCAGTTGCAGGTCGAAATCCACAAGTTGCGCAGCAAACTGGCGGCGCTTCACAACGAATCGTTGAGCGCGCCGCTGTCAGAGAAACGTGGGACTGCGTTGTTGCTGGCGATGCGAGTTTGGGAGCCGCAGGTGTTCAGGAAGCTTAAGCGAGGGTAGATGGATAGGTCATTTCGGCGTGGGTATTCTGGTCAGGATGTGTTGCTTTGTGGCGAGGCGGAAGTTCTTTTTTCTTGGCGATCCATGGGCTGGTAAGAACTGCTGCTGCGTTGAAACCGGGCGCTCAAATACCTCTAAAGAAACGTTACGGCTTGGGGCAAGCCGTAACGTTTAGTAACTCACATGCTAGCCTTTATGAGAACCTCGATATCCACCAAGTTATATAGGTTTCAAGGTAATTGTTTGACCATGATATGTATTTCAATCCTTGGTGGTTGGTCAGGTGTTTTACAGTCAGTGCCTCGGATTTACTTGCTGGATGCCTTTCGAATACGGCGTCTGATGCTTTCGGAAAGTAGGAGATGGCAAATAATCGTCCATTTATAAAGCTGAATTGCGCAGGGCCGGTGCTGTTATCTATTTTGTAGTTGGGTACTTCAAATATTTTTAAAGAGAATTTTTTTCGCAGAAGACCACTGTTTTCTTCTGAGTTTTCTAGAATTACAGGCTTGTAGCCTTCCGTTTCAAGGAGGCTCAAAGTCTGATCAACAAAGCTGCAGCTATTGAAGTTGTTTATTAGCAGGGGTGGAGAGTCCGCGCAAGCCCGTTCAATGTTCACGGGTTCTTGGTATCTGAGTCCAATGGTAGCAAAAACCACAGTCACCAGAGCAATCAGTGCTGCTGATGTTTTCGAGAGTTTAAGAAAGGTATTAATAGTATGCACCTTCAGAGCTTGCCTCTGTCCTTAAGATTCCATTGTTAAGAAATGTCATGCAGTTTTGGGGGCAGTTTTCAGGAGAGTTGTTGCCCTTGGCTGCGCATATGCCCGCTTGGTTGTTAAAGTCATCCATGGCTCTTTCGCTGGGATTTTGCCCGAAATTTGATATTTCATTTGCCCAGCCTGCTAGCTGACTTACCGTTTCTCCCCAGTTCGATGAGGCAATCATGCAGGATGCAACACAATGTCTATATGCATCTTGAGGCCCATTGTGCATGCCAGGCAATTTACTATTTTGCGCTTCGGTTTCAGCTTTTGCGGACCACTCAAAAATAGATTCCAAACCTAACGGGTCAACGTATTTCAGCGGGTTGCCATTTACATAACTGTAGGTGTTAAGCCCACCCGCCAAACCAATCGGATCGCTCTGCATGTAGCGTCCAGTTTTCGGGTTGTAATCACGAAAATAGTTATAGTGGAGTCCAGTCTCGACGTCGTAGTACTGACCGGGAAAGCGCAGGTTGATTTCCAGTTGTCCGCTGGCTTCCTTTGTACCAAATGCATCGGAAACCCACTCCCATATCTTTGTTCGCGCCGCGTTCGTTGCGATTCGCGGTGTGTTGAGGTGGTCGCTATGGAGGTAGAACGCGGCGCTGTTTGCTGGCGCGCCCGTTGCACCGTAGCTCACACTGATCCCGCCCAAGGGCACCCCTTCGAGCCAGATATAAAACTGACTGCTCAGCTTCTTGCCTTGGTTATCGAATACGTGCGCGCCAAGAAGTTCACCACTCAACCCGTAGATAAATGTTGTAGTGCCTTGGGAGGTGATTTTTTTGGTTCGTTGGCCGAAAGCGTTGTAGCGGAACCGAGCCTTGACAGCACCCTTGATTTTCACTTTGCTCAGGCGATTCTGCTCGTCGTAGGAAAACTGACGATTGGCGCGGTCTGCGGTCAGGTTGCCTGCCGCGTCGAAGTCTACCGAGTGGGTGCCTGCCTGCGTCAACCGATTGTTGCTCGCCCCATATTGATAAGACGTGCCAGCGGTGACACGCAACTCGCCGTCAATCAACGTGCTGAGCGCTTTTCGGGTGCGGTTACCCGCGGGATCATAAACGTAAGTCATCCGGTTGAAAGCAGTAGATTCTCCTATCAGGCGATCCAGCGGGTCATAGCTGTAGCCATGGTTGTCGACTGAGTCGCGTTGCATTTGAGTCATGTTTCCCTGGCCGTCGTAGGTATAGGCGTTGCTCTGGCCTGCAACGGTTTGAGCGGTCAGCCGGTGGTCCAGATCGTAGGTACGTTGAAGCGTAGTCCCGTTGGCCCAGGTCAGGTTTTTAAGCGGACCGAAAGGTTGATACGTGATGTTGCTGGCGAACGCGGCCGGCTGCCCCGTGCCCTGCCGAATTTGTACTTGGCTGATTTGTCCTGTGGTGTTGCGCGAGTAGACGATGCTGAAACCTGTTGGATAATCGATCCTGCTCAACCGATTGGCGACATCGTATCCATAGCCGATTTGTTCTGGCTGAGTCGCTGTGTTTGCGGGCGCTGTTTGCCGCTGGGCTGTAACGTTGCCTTGGGCGTCGTAGGTGTAATTCAGTACCCCGTTGACGTCCTCCACGGCTGTCAGTCGGCCGATGCCTTTGTTACCGGCGGCAATCGAATCGTAGTGGAACTGAACGTCCAGTGCCGGGTTCGTCGGATAGCGGCGGGCGGTCAGGCGATTGAGCGCATCGTAGGTAAAAGTCGTGACCACACCACGCGCGTCCACCTGTTGCGTCACGTTGCCTGCGGCATCGTGCTGGTAGTGAGTGGCGCCGCTGTCAGGGCTGTTCACCCGCGTCAGGTTTCCCAGGCCGTCGTATTGATATTGAGTGGTTACACCACGTGGGTCGCGGACTTGCGTGAGGTTATCTTGAACGTCGTACTCAAGTTGAGTGATGCCATTAAGCGGGTCAGTATTCGTCACCCATCGGTTCAGTGAGTCAAAGGCCCGTTGATGGCTGTGATTGCGAGGATTGGTCAGCGCGATCGGATTATCGTTGAGGTCGTACTGTGTCCGGCTTGTGTGGCCGGCAGCACCCACTGAACGCAGCAAGCGCCCCAGTTCGTCATACACCCATTGATGTTGTCTGGTCAGATGACCGGCCTTGTCCTTGATCCGTACCGCAGTCCGGTTCCCCATCGGGTCGAGATCAAATTCGATCTGTTCCCCTGCGTTATTGGTCACTCGAATGAGCCGCCTTGCGTCGTCCCAGGTGTAAGTCGACCAGCTATTGTCTGCGCGAATGATCTTGGTGATGTCGCCCACGGCATTGTGTTCAAGGCGAACAGTGCCGGTAGCGGTACTCAGCGACCTCACCCAGCCTTGTGGTGCATAGGTCAGGTTTGTAATAACACCATTGGAATCGACAACTGTCTTAGGGTTGCCGGCGGCGTCAAAGTTGGAAAATGTGGTGGTATGCCCGAGCGCGTTGATAATGCGTGCCAGATGTCCTTTGGCATCGTATTCATAGCGGGTAATGTCACTTACATCTGTTCGGGGCCCATCTGACGACCCCAGCTGCCCCTGGGTATTATAGGTGAACGACCAACCACGTTCGGCAGCTTGGCAAAGAGGAAGGGTGGTAATGGTTCCGCCCAAAGCGAGAGCGAACAGAGCAACCTTGCCTGTCAATGTATTCATATTCAGATCCTTCTGAATTAACGTGAAATGATTGTTTTACTGAGCTGGCGCCCTTGAGTGTCATAGGTGTATTGAATGGAGCGATCCGCTTCGTTGATGCGCACTGGGGAATACAGCGTCGGGTGCCATTCGGTGGTGATCGTTCTTGCTTGAGAAGTGCCGCTCGCTTCCGTGCGAGAGATCTCCAGGCCTCGGTCGTTATAGAGATAGGTGGTTATATTGCCATTGTTGTCTGTTTTTGTTGTCAGCCGACCGCGGGTGTCGTAGGTGAAAGTTGAGTTGCTATCGGGACAGTTGGCCGATGGAAGACCTGCAATAGATTTTATGCGTTTGACACCTTGAATCAATTCGAATTGATATCGTGTTTCTTTACCCAGTGCGTTGATTACCGTCGATGACCCGTCAGGGTTGTAGCCGACAGAGATTTTTTCTATACCCGTCGCGTGTTCACTCGTAATGGCGCGCCCTTGAGCATCATAAGTCCATGTGGCATAACGTACCCCGCGCTCATCAATAATGCCGGTCAGCAGTCTGCTATCTTTCGGGTCCTCGTAGAGGTATTGTTTATTCTCCGTATGGGTCGGATAGGTTTTGGTCATGGAGGTTAGCTGTTTGTAATTGTTGTAGGTATAGCTAATGCTTACGTCGCCCGCAGTAACGATAAGAGGTTGTTTTAACGTGTCCTCGGTAAATTTTAAGGTTTTGCCGAAGCCATCAGTGACGGTCGCAATGTTGTCTAAATAGGCAATGCTCAGCTCGCTACCTGATTTAATAAGCGCAATTAACCTTCCGTTACTATCAAATTCAAGTGAGCGATTATTGGGGGCGTGATAGCTCCAACGGTCCGACTGATAGACGAGCGTTCCTGTTTCGGGTGGCCTAGCCTCATAAGACGTTCCCTTTTTTTCAAAAAAGGATCGACTTCCATCAAGATTAATAAGCGTGATCAAGTTTTCTTCGAGGCTGAGCCTAGACGAATAACTATGCCGCCATACTCCATCAACGCTTCTGTAGAATCTTGAAAAATCGAGTGGATTTGCGCTTGGGTGTGAATGCACAGTTGAGTAATCGTTTTCTGTTTGTATTTTGTAGCCTGTCGCGAAATTTATTGGGTTTCCCGCCAGGCTCAAGGGGCAGCCACTGTCGACGCCTTGAGCCTCGCATTGGCCTGAGGTCTTATTGAATTGTTGGTTTTCGCTACATGTGTTGCCGCTGCGGAGAATGGCTACTGCGCCATAAGAGTCGTTTAACGGATCCTTGCCATATATCATGTGGCAATGCCAGATGTGATCGTCCTCCGTGGCTACCGCAGGTGTGTAATTCCAGATTTCTTCATACTCTTCATGTAACCATCTACAAGCCAATTCGGGTGAGGGCTGTCGCTCTTGGAGGTGTTCCGGGATTTGCTGAATCGTCCAATAGTATTCTTCTGCCAAGGTATGGAAGTTTGCTGTAAGTGATAAGAGCAGTAATGAGTACGTTAAAAGCTGCTTGCGTAGCATTCCAGGATTCCTTCTGGTGTCAGGTTGTTGTCCTCCTGAATCATGGCGAGATTGATCGCTGTAAAACGATACATATATATAGTGTTGTAACCTTATGTTGTGATCCAGCAAAGCACTCGCCACGCTGGCAGTCAGGAAAACGGCCAATAGCCACCGATCGCTGCGCGTCGCCTACAATCACTTGTGTATTTCACCTCCCGCGGACACAGAACAACTTTTTACGCCTAGTCGCTTTCAGAACACGTTTCGTCGTCCATGTGCAATCGCCAACCCCCGGGAGTGGCAAGCTGTGAGGATGCCCCGGACCAAGTGCGCCAAGACACTGGCCGGAGAGCGAGAATGGCGATCGGATGTGCCACGCTACCGTGACGTGGGCCGGACGCCGCAGCCAAGACTCCGGACGGCTGCCGCTATGCGGCGGTGGCGTTCGAGATGCCGAGGTACTTTATGCCCGATGAGACGCTTCACCTGCCTTTGATCCATAGCGTGCTAGCGCGCGAAAAGGACACCCCCGGTGCCTTGCTGCCTATTCTCCATGCCATCCAGGCAGGCTGCGGGTATGTCCCCGACAGCGCGGTCCCGGAGATCGCCCACGCCCTGAACCTCAGCCTGGCTGAAGTGCGCGGGGTCATCAGTTTCTACCACGATTTTCGCACTACGCCGCCGGCGCGCCATACCCTGCGCCTGTGCCGGGCCGAATCCTGCAAGAGCATGGGCGCCGAAGCCCTGGCTGCGCAGTTGCGCGAGCAATTGGCGCTGGACGACCATGGCACCAGCGCCGATGGGAGCATCAGCCTGCGGCCGGTCTATTGCCTGGGCGCCTGCGTCTGCTCGCCGGCCCTGGAACTGGACGGGGAGTTGCATGCCCGGATCACGCCCGAGCGTCTGCGTCAGTTGGTGAATGACTGCATGGAGGAGGGCGCATGCTGACGCTCTGTATCCCCCGCGATTCGGTGGCCCGTGCCGTGGGCGCGGACAAGGTGGCTGATGCATTGGTCCGTGAGGCTGAACGTCGCCAACTGCCGCTGACGGTGTTGCGCACCAGTTCCCGTGGCCTCTATTGGCTGGAGCCGCTGGTGGAGCTGGATAACGCCGGCGTCCGGCTGGGCTTCGGCCCTGTCACGCCGGCCGATGTGCCGGGCCTGCTGGATGCGCTGGCAGGCGATCCCGGCAGCCATCCGCTGGCCCTGGGGCCGGTGGAGGAAATTCCTTATCTCAAGAGCCAACAGCGCCTGTTGTTCGCTCGCGCCGGCATTACGCAACCACTGTCCCTGGACGACTACCGTGCCCGGGGTGGCTTCTTGGGCCTGGCCCGGTCCATCCAGATGGATGGCGCGGATGTCGTCGCCAGCGTGCTGGATTCTGGCCTGCGCGGCCGGGGTGGCGCGGCGTTCCCGGCGGGCATCAAGTGGCGCACTGTGCGCGATGCTCAGGGGCCGCAGAAGTACGTGGTCTGCAACGCCGACGAAGGCGACTCCGGCACGTTTGCCGACCGCATGCTGATGGAAGGCGACCCTTTCCTGCTGATCGAAGGCATGATCATCGCTGGCATCGCCGTAGGCGCGACGATGGGCTATATCTATGTACGCTCGGAGTACCCGGACGCGGTCAGTACGCTGAACGACGCGCTGCACATCGCCCGTGAGGCCGGTTACCTGGGGGCGAACGTCGGCGGCAGTGGTCACACCTTCGAGCTGGACGTGCGGGTCGGCGCCGGTGCCTATATCTGTGGCGAAGAGACGGCGCTGCTGGAATCCCTCGAGGGCAAGCGCGGCACAGTGCGCGCCAAGCCGCCGCTGCCGGCGCTGCAAGGCCTGTTCGGGTTGCCGACGCTGGTGCATAACGTGCTGACCCTGACTTCGGTGCCGATCATCCTGGAGAAGGGCGCGCAGTTCTATCGCGACTTTGGCATGGGCCGCTCCCTGGGCACGATGCCGTTCCAACTGGCCGGCAACGTCCGTCACGGCGGCCTGGTGGAACGCGCCTTCGGCCTGAGCCTGCGAGAGTTGGTGGAAGGTTACGGCGGTGGAACCGCCAGCGGTCGGCCGCTGAAGGCCGCGCAAGTGGGCGGGCCGTTGGGCGCCTGGGTGCCACCTTCGCAATTCGATACGCCGCTGGACTACGAAGCGTTCGCCGCCATGGGCGCGATGCTCGGCCACGGCGGCGTGGTGGTTGCCGACGACAGCCTGGACATGGCCCGGATGGCCCGGTTCGCCTTGCAGTTCTGCGCCGAGGAATCCTGCGGCAAGTGCACGCCGTGCCGGATCGGCTCCACCCGTGGGGTGGAAGTGGTGGATCGCCTGATCGCCAGCACCGAAGCCGGTGCCCGCCAGGAACAGGCCCTGCTGTTGCAGGACCTGTGCGACACCCTGCAATACGGTTCGCTCTGTGCCCTCGGTGGGATGACGTCCTACCCTGTCGCCAGCGCCCTCAAGCATTTCCCCGCCGACTTCGGTCTGGCGACCACGGAGGCCGACCAATGATCACCATCTTCGATCCCAGCACCGATATCGACCTGGGCACCCCGGCGCGTGAAAGCGACGTGCAGGTCAGCCTGACCATCGACGGGCGCGAAATCAGCGTCGCCTCCGGCACCTCGGTCATGCGTGCCGCAGCCTTGCTCGGCACCACCATTCCCAAGCTCTGCGCCACCGACAGCCTGGAAGCCTTCGGCTCCTGCCGCATGTGCCTGGTGGAAATCGACGGCATGCGCGGTTATCCCGCGTCCTGCACCACGCCGGTGACCGAGGGCATGGTGGTGCGCACGCAAACCTCCAAGCTCGCCACACTGCGCCGCAACGTGATGGAGCTGTACATTTCCGACCACCCGCTGGACTGCCTGACCTGCTCGGCCAATGGCAACTGCGAATTGCAGACCGTGGCGGGGCAGGTGGGCCTGCGTGAAGTGCGCTATGGCTACGAAGGTGCCAACCACCTGGACGAGACCAAGGACGTTTCCAACCCGTATTTCGATTACGACCCGAGCAAGTGCATCGTCTGCAGCCGCTGCGTGCGTGCCTGTGAGGAAATCCAGGGCACCTTCGCCCTGACGATCACCGGGCGCGGCTTCGATTCCCGGGTGGAAGCGGCCGGCGGTGACAACTTCCTCGATTCCGAATGCGTATCCTGCGGCGCCTGCGTGCAGGCGTGCCCGACGGCGACCCTGATCGACAAGAGCGTCGTCGAGATCGGCCAGCCGGAGCGTAGCGTCATCACCACGTGCGCCTACTGTGGCGTGGGTTGCTCGTTCCGTGCCGAGATGAAAGGCGAACAACTGGTGCGTATGGTCCCGGACAAGAACGGCCAGGCCAACCACGGCCACTCCTGCGTCAAGGGCCGCTTCGCCTGGGGCTACGCCACGCACCCGGACCGCATCACCAAACCGATGATCCGCAAGCACATCAATGATCCGTGGCAGGAAGTCAGCTGGGACGAGGCGGTCACCTACGCCGCCAGCGAACTGCGCCGGATCCAGCTCAAGTACGGGCGCGACTCCATCGGCGGCATCACCTCCAGCCGCTGCACCAACGAAGAAACCTACCTGGTGCAGAAACTGGTGCGCACCGCGTTCGGCAACAACAACGTCGACACCTGTGCCCGTGTCTGCCATTCGCCGACCGGTTACGGCCTCAAGCAGACCCTGGGCGAGTCCGCCGGGACCCAGAATTTCGACTCGGTGATGAAGGCCGACGTGATCATGGTGATGGGCGCCAACCCCACCGACGCGCACCCGGTGTTCGGCTCCCAGCTCAAGCGGCGCCTGCGCCAGGGCGCGCGACTGATTGTCATCGACCCACGGCGCATCGACCTGGTGGATTCGCCTCACGCCCGCGCCGAGCTGCACTTGCAACTACGCCCCGGCACCAACGTGGCGATGCTCAACGCGCTGGCCCATGTCATTGCCACCGAAGGCCTGATTGACCAGCCGTTTGTCGAGGCCCGCTGCGAGGCGACGGACTTCGCCCGCTGGCGCGATTTCGTCAGCCTGCCGGAAAACTCGCCCGAGGTCCTGGGCCCGGTTTGCGGTGTGCCTGCCGAGCAGATCCGCGCCGCCGCACGGCTCTACGCAACCGGCGGCAACGCAGCCATCTACTACGGCCTCGGCGTCACCGAGCACAGCCAAGGCAGCACCTCGGTCATGGGCATCGCCAACCTGGCCATGGCCACCGGCAACATCGGTCGCGAAGGTGTCGGGGTGAACCCGTTGCGTGGGCAGAACAACGTCCAAGGCTCCTGCGACATGGGCTCGTTTCCCCACGAGCTGCCCGGCTACCGGCACGTTTCCAACGACGCGGTCCGCGCCGAGTTCGAGCAGGCCTGGAACGTCACCCTGCAACCCGACCCGGGCCTGCGTATCCCGAACATGTTCGAAGCGGCGCTGGACGGCACCTTCAAGGCGCTTTATTGCCAAGGTGAAGACATCGCCCAGAGCGACCCCAACACCCAGCATGTGACGGCTGCGCTGTCCGCGTTGGAATGCGTGATCGTCCAGGACATCTTCCTCAACGAGACCGCCAAGTTCGCCCACGTGTTCCTGCCGGGCAGCTCGTTCCTTGAGAAGGACGGCACCTTTACCAACGCCGAACGCCGCATCTCCCGTGTTCGCAAGGTGATGGACCCATTGGCTGGCAAGGCCGACTGGGAAGCCACCATCGCCCTGGCCGATGCCCTGGGCTACAAGATGCACTACAACCATCCTTCCGAAATCATGGATGAGATCGCGCGCCTGACACCCACATTCACCCGCGTCAGCTACGCTGAACTGGAGCGCCACGGCAGCCTGCAATGGCCTTGCAACGATGCCGCGCCGGACGGCACGCCGACCATGCACATCGAGCAGTTCGTGCGCGGCAAGGGCCGCTTCATGCTCACCGGCTACGTGCCCACCGAGGAGAAGGTCAACAACCGCTATCCGCTGCTGCTGACCACTGGCCGCATCCTCAGCCAGTACAACGTTGGCGCCCAAACCCGGCGCACCGAAAACGTGGCCTGGCACGAGGAGGACCGCCTGGAAATCCATCCGACCGATGCCGAGAACCGCGGGATCGTCGACGAAGACTGGGTCGGTATCGGCAGCCGTGCCGGGCAGACTGTACTGCGCGCGCGGGTGACCGAGCGGGTGGCACCGGGTGTGGTCTACACCACGTTCCACTTCCCGGAATCGGGCGCCAACGTGATTACCACCGACAACTCCGACTGGGCCACCAACTGCCCGGAATACAAGGTGACAGCGGTGGAGATCGTGCGGGTCAGCCAGCCTTCGGAATGGCAGAAGCGTTACCAGGCCTTCAGTGATGAACAAGGCCGCCTGCTGCGCGAGCGTCGTCAAGCCGAGAAAGCCGAGGTACGCCGATGAGTTCTGACAGCTTGATCAAGATGGCCAACCAGATCGCGCAGTACTTCTCCAGCGAACCGGACCATGCGCTGGCGGTGAATGGCGTGCGCCAGCATATGAAAAACTTCTGGACGCCGGGCATGCGCCGGGAGCTGGGGGGATGGCAGGAGAAACATCCGGAGGCTGTCCTGCACCCCCTGGTACTGGCTGCGTTGGTGGAGCCGGAGGGGACGAGCTAGCGCAATTTACTGGCGCCA
The DNA here is from genome assembly GCF_057655955.1 of Pseudomonas sp. Soil_N_39. Classification (NCBI taxonomy): domain Bacteria; kingdom Pseudomonadati; phylum Pseudomonadota; class Gammaproteobacteria; order Pseudomonadales; family Pseudomonadaceae; genus Pseudomonas; species Pseudomonas sp. Soil_N_39. The sequence goes on along the minus strand of NZ_JBDGLI010000020.1, from coordinate 88,859 downwards.
AGTTATCTGCGTTGCGCTTATCAGGTGGCTGTCCTACTCTCCGAGACAAGGCATTGTGCCAGTAACGACTAGGGGAAAGGGATGTTCACCGAAAACGCACCGGTTCAGGTTGCCAAGGCATTGTGCTCAGCCGTCAGCGCTCGATTCGCATTGGTATGCGGGCTTTCACTCTTCATCGCGGGTTGCGCCGTTCCAACAGGGACGGCGCATCTTTTTAAGGTTCAGCCCACTCGTCCTGAGACGGGCATTGATAAGTTTGAGGCCGCGGTAAAACTTAAGGGCGAATGGCAAAGCGCCCAGGCCCAGGCCGACGTTGTGAAAGAGAAGCAAGGGGTGGCAGCCGCTGAAATTGATGCCGCCAATACACACACGCTGCAAGCCAGAAAAAAATTCGAAGACGCTATCCGCGATTGGAAAGCCGAGCGCCTGCGCCTTGATGGTGACATTTTCAGCGCCGATAAAGCCGGTGCCATTAATAAACCCGACAGCAACGGCAACGGTGGCGACGTGTTCGCTATCTATTTGACGGATGCTTATTTCAAGTACCTCAAGGATGTCGGTGGGGTGAACGAAGTCGTGATCGTTGCCGAGTTCACTGAAGTGGGTGGCGAGAACAAAAGCGAAACGGTGACCAAAGTACTCGGGCCTTACCTCGGGGTTGCCGATAACTCCAAGCCGCAACTACTGGGCAAATTGTTGTACGGGCCAAAAAAACTTGAGTCCGATCACCTGTCAATGAAATTGACCGTACTGGAATACGACCAGGGCGAGAACGAAGACTCCGCGGCATTCCTCGACTTTATCGGATCGGCCAGCAAGACATTGTCCTTGGCCAACCCGATAACAGCGGCTGAACAGGTATTTGCCAAAGAAGTCGCCAAAAGCCTGCTTGCCCTCAATAAAGACGATGTTGTGTTGCAGATCGACGTGGATATGGTCGCAGGCCCTGACGATGAGGCACTGGACGATAACGGTTCGATACTGGCGCTCAGACCTGGGAACTACGTGCTGATCAATCAGGAGCGCTGTGCACCCACCAATTGCTATTTCTATTTGACGAATCGTGGCAATAAAGAGAACCCGCTGGCTTGGCTGGGGGATACGCTGATGCTGGTGCCCACCGCCATGCGTCGCGGTTGGACTGACACGCCCGACGGTGCGTCTTTGGAAGATATCAAGGCTGGCGAGATCGGGTACGGCAATCACAGCCTGCAAAAGACCGGCACAAACGAGACGTTTGCAGACAAGACCTGGTTGTCATTTGCGATTCGCAAGGGTGGCGATGATGTGCTCTGGGGGCGGCGACGTGCGTTGATCGAGGCAGAAAAAGCCGTCCAGTACATCAACAGGCAAGAGACGAGTGCGCTGTTGAAGAGTGCCGACTATGAGCGTGCCAGGACGGCACTGGATGCTGCCCAGCAGGCCGAGCAGGAGAGCCGGAGTGGGATAACCTTTGTTTCACCGTTGGATGCCAAGGGACGATTCGCGCCTTCAGTCCAGAGTGATTCATTTTGCCTTACGCACGCTAAGCCGGTCAGCACCCCCAAATACTCGCTCTATCGATTAAACGAGGCTGCTGCACCCACGCCGATCGATAGCGTGGCTATTGTTCCTGACAAGTCCACATCCAGCGTATCGTGCTTCAGCTATACCGCAAACGAATTGAAGTCTGGCAAGTATCAATTGGTCGTGACCACGCCCGGGGAAATGATCCCGGTGACCCAGACTGCGGTATTTGAGATGTTGCCATGAGTGAGGGGGAGTGAAACCGGTTCGATAGGCAACCCTGACCGGCATCGTCATGGCGAATAGCGAGCCGGCCAGGGTTGTTTACAACTCAGCGGACAGTCAATTGACCGTGATGTACGGGTCCCACGTGTTGGTCGGGCCAATCTGGTTCAGGTCACGATCCAGCAGGACGAAGTAGATTTGGTACCAGAGCTTTCCTGGGCTCAGCGCCGTTGATTGCCACATGGTGTACATCACATCAGTTTTGGAAATACCGCCGGGGGCAGCCTTGTTCAGATAGGGCACCACGCCGGGGATGTTGAAAGAATTAGGTTTCGAAATGGTGCCCTTGTAATCACCTCCCTGGTGGGGGTCGCCGATCTCGACGTCCTTGATCAATGCGATGCGGTCGAAGTTGCGCGACAGCGTGGTGGCGCGCCAGCGAATGATGTCACCGGGATTTACGTCGAACCACAACTCGTTGCCGCCTTCGCCTTCGCCGGTATTGATGTTGGCATGGCTGTCGACGGCACTGCGGGTCACCAGCATGGCAATCGCGCCGCCTACGTCGTTGGGGTGGGCGAGCAGGTAATCGGCGTCAACGTTGACGAGCACATCAATGGTTTGGGTCGCTCCAGACATTTTGTTGCTCCTTGAGGGAAATGACATTGACGACCGCGCCTGCAAAGGCGTCCGGGCCACCCGGTCCCTGGGTGCGGTCTCGAGAGGAACGATAGGTGATGGCTTTGTAGTGTCAAATTTCGAATTCTTGACGCTGGTGAAGCCGAGCGAAGCGCAACACAACCAAGGCTTTGATTTACCTGTGGCGTGGTCAATCACTCAATGGGTTTTGTCTGGTTTGCGGGTGGTATCAGTAGCCAAAGGCGCACGGACGTTGTCGGCGATTGCTCCCGATCTCGCCGAAGACTAGGATGGTGGCCAGGGGGTAGATGCCCTTGCCAGCGAAGCAGGAAAAATCAGTTCGGGGCTTGATCGGCCGCCCACTGCTTCCATTTCTTCGGCAATGAAGTGGTTCACCAGGGCGCTGTACATCTTTTCGATGGCATCCGGGCTCCAGGCCCTCGGCCACGGCCCATTCCCGCCATGTCGCGAGCATGGCCTTGAAACGCTCCGGCGCCCGTACCGACGTGGCCGAGCAAGGCTTGGCTGACACAGCAAGTCTGATGGAGATGGAGTTTATTCAGCATGGATAGCGGTGTTTTTGGCGGGCTTATGGTCATGTTGTGCTGGGGGATTTCAGACTTTATTCAAAGCCTGATGATTCGCCAGTTAGGTACCGCAAAAACAATGCTGGTGCGCAATATATTCACCTTTGTGGTGGCCTCCCTCTTGGGGGCCTATTTGATCATTTCAGACCAGCTCAGGTTCGACACCCACGCCGTGTTGATCATCACCTGCAGCTCTGCCGCCTACGTATCAGGGTATTATTTCTACATGCGAGGGTGCGAAGTCGGCAACTTATCCCTGGTTTCTCCGATTGCTTCTACCTACAGCTTGGTCACTATCCTTTTTTCCATCATTTTCCTACAAGAAAGATTGGCCCCGGTTGCCTGGATTGCCGTATCTATTATTTTTATTGGTATTGTCATGACCTCCGGCAATATCTTCCGGTCACTGCGTGGTGGCTCGCAAGGCTTCCTTCAGGCTATCTTGGCCATGGTTGGCTTTGGCGTGGCTTTTTTTATTCTTGGTTTTTCCGCTAAAGCACTTGATGTCACGAATGCTTTCTTTTACTCGGCATTAACCCAGGCTGTTCTTTTTACTTCATTGGCGCTGACCAGGAACGGCAAGCTGGAGAATGGGGACGTGACTCAGCGTCGCGGATGGATTTTCTTCGCGCACTCTTTGTTGGTCAATGCAGGCTGGGTGTTTTATATATTCGCATCCAAGATGGGTGACCTGTCGTTAGTGACGCCTATCAGTTCGGTGTACTCCGGTGTGACTGTGTTGTTAGCTATCGCGATCTACAGAGAAATAACGACAGTAGTACAGAAGGTTGGGATAGGTACTGTTCTTGTTGGCGTATTTCTACTAAGTTACAAGTAATCGAAAATTATCCAGTAGGCACTCCTTGCTTTAAGGGATGGCTAATATTGTTGTGTTGAATGCATCAGTTGGTCATTTAGTACTGCATGCATAGCCCGTTTAAGTTTTATGTACCGATCACAGTAGAGGGATGCGGTGTGTTTGGCGAAGCGGGTGGCCGGTTTGGGGCTGCCTTGCAACCCCACGTGGCGGTGCGACGTTTTGCTAAATCCTCTCGACCCCCAGAGAGGTGACGATCAGGTGTCGGATTGCCGGGCCGTCCAGTGTTTCATCTCTTCGGCAATGAAATGATTCACGAGGTCGCTGTACATCTTTTCGATGGCATCCGGGCTCAGGCCCTCGGCCTCGGCCCATTCTCGTCGTGTCGTCAGCATGGCCTTGAAACGCTCTGGCGCCCGTACCGAGGTGGCCGAGGTCTTGAACTTCGAGGCCGCGAGTACGTATTGAAAACGCTTGCCCAGCAGTTTGATGACCGCTTGGTCGAGGGCATCGATTTCGCCTCGGATGTCCTCCATGTTGACGCACTCCGAGGGTTGTAGCCGATTGCAGACTTCCATGTAGATCACTCCATTGGTTTGAGCGGGATCGGCCCAGCCTGGGCCGATGTGTTGATGGGGGTTAAAAATGCCAATCCTCGGCGCGAACGACCCGGCAAAAGGGGCCGGCCAGCGTTGCGTTGTGATGGGCGATGATCACTGGCGCCTTCACGTCCGGCGTGTCGGCGCACGTATGACCATCGGCGATCAGCACGGCATCGAAGCCCAGGTCCCGGGCGGCGCGGCACGTGCTGTCGACACAATACTGGGTTTTCATGCCCGCGATAACCACGCCCTCGGCGCCACAGGTCTTCAATTGCTCGACCAGATCCGTCATGGCAAACGCATTGGGGCGGTTTTTTTCGAAGATTACCTCATCGCCTGTTAGCCGCAGTTCCGGCAGCAGTTGTACCAATGGACTTCCCGGTTCGATAGGCGAGCCAGGCGGACCGACATGGCGAGCCAGGAAGATAGGGGCACCGGCGCTACGAGCCTTGGTCAACAGGTTATTTAACCTATCCAGCAGTGCTTCACCTGCCCAGGGTTTATCCGGGCCGTGAAACAACCCAACTTGCATATCGAGAATCAACAGTGCGTGCATCGTGCTTTCCTTGCGTGTGGGCCAGCGACGCAAGGGCAAAAGAAAAGGCCCTTACCATCACTGGCGGGCCTTTGAGATTCGTGGGTTTATGCGCTCACGACACCTCACGACCCGCCTGGGCGGTCGTGGTTGTGGTGGTCGAGGTGATCATTGGGCGATTCATGGTGCTGACAATATCGGCACTCCATCGGGTTTGGCAAGTGTGGGAGCTTGCTTGTGAAAGCGGTCGTTCAGCTTGCAGAGAGGTTGGCTGTGCTGCCGCCATCGCGAGCAAGCTCGCTCCCACAGGTGGCTTGGGCTGGCCCGCAAATCGAGCCGCGCCACCGATCAAACTGTGGGAGCGAGCTTGCTCGCGATGGCATTCGACCAGTCAACCAAAATCTCAAAACCGCAGGTCTAGTCGTCCATATCTTCCGGCTCCAGCGCTTGCAGCCAGCGGTTCTCCGAACGGCTCAGATGCTGGCGCATCGAGGTTTGGGCGCCGAGTACATCCTTTTGGGCTACAGCGCGCAGAATCGCCTCATGTTCGACGACCGCGGCTTCCCACGTCAGGGCGTTCTCCGAGTGTTTGCTCAGGTGAGCCGAAATCGGGTTGTGTCGTTCATCGAACAGGGCAGTGATGATCCGCACCAGGGCGCAGTTGCCGCTCATCTTGGCCAGGCGCTGATGGAATTTACGGTCATCCTCCAGCGGAGGCAGGCCGTTGGCGATGCTCGCGCGCATGGCATCGATGCAGTCCTGCAGGTAGCGGTAGTCGCTTTTCTTGCCGTGCAGACACGCCAGGATCACCGACTCGCCTTCGATCAGCGCACGCGCCTGCATCAGTTCCGAAGGGCTCTCGCCCAAAGTCATGCTCGGGGTTTTTCCGTCCTTGGACCGGGCTCGCACATACACGCCGGAGCCCATCTTGATCTCGATGTCGCCGTCTATTTCCAGGGCGATCAGGGCCTCGCGAAGCGACGGCCTGGAAACCCCCAACAGTTGGGTCAAGTCGCGCTCGGGAGGAAGCCTGGAGCCTGCTTTGAAATCCCCCTGGGCGATGTAGTTGCGCAGTTGATCGGCGATTTTCTGGTAGGGCTTGCGTTCAGCTGCGTTGATCGGTGAGACCATGGGTGGAAGTCCATCGGAGAGTGCGCAAAGGCTACCATAGCGGCTGAGGTGGGAGCGGGCTTGCTCGCGAAAGCGGCGGTACATTCAGCATTGATGCAAGTTGACCCACTGCCTTCGCGAGCAAGCCCGCTCCCACAGAGAACGGCGCAATGACTTCGCCATTCACATGACCGCGCCGATCTGCCAAGGTAGGAACTCGTTATCGCCCAAGCCGTTTTCCTCGCTGCAGGTGCGATGCCCGGATGCGGTCGCGAGCATCAGTCGGAATAGCCGCTCACCCGCTTGGGCCACCGATTCCAGGCCGTCGACAATGCCGCCGGCGTTGAAGTCCATGTCCAGCTCCATGCGTTGAAACAGCCGGGTATTGGTGGCGATTTTCAACGAGGGCGTGGGCTTGCACCCGTAGGTCGAGCCGCGGCCCGTGGTGAAGCAGATCAGGTTCGCGCCACCCGCCACCTGGCCGGTGGCCGACACCGGGTCGTAGCCGGGGGTGTCCATGAACACCAGGCCCCGGGCATCGACCGCTTCAGCGTATTGGTAAACGCCCATCAGCCCGGTCGCACCGGCTTTCGCCACGGCGCCCAGGGATTTTTCCAGTATGGTGGTGATGCCCCCGGCCTTGTTGCCCGGCGAAGGGTTGTTGTTCATGTCACCGTCGTTGTGGCGGACGTAGGCTTCCCACCAGTGGATGCGCGCCATCAATTTTGCTGCGATGTCAGTAGACGCGGCGCGGGCCGTCAGCAAGTGTTCGGCCCCATAGATTTCCGGGGTTTCCGAAAGGATCGCCGTGCCGCCCTGTTGCACCAGCAGGTCCACGGCCGCGCCGAGTGCCGGATTGGCCGTGATGCCGGAGTAGCCATCCGAGCCGCCGCATTGCAAACCGACGCATAAGTGACTGGCGGCAACGGTCGTCCGCTGGCATTGGTTGATGAGGGGCAGCATCGCTTCTATGTGGGCGATGCCACGTCGCACGGCGTCGCGAGTGCCGCCTTCGTCCTGAATGACCAGGCTGGCCTTGAGCGCCGCAGGGCGATCCCCCAGTTCATTCATCAACGGGGTGAGTTGATTGACCTCGCACCCCAGGCCGATCAACAGCACACCGGCGAAATTGGCGTGATCGGCATAGCCGCGCAGGGTTCGCTTGAGGATGTCGATGCCTTCACCCTGGGCGCCCATGCCACAGCCGCTGCCATGGGTGATCGCAACGACGCCGTCGACGTTGGGGAAGTCTTTCAAGCGCTCGGCGGAAAAGGCGTTGGCGATCTGCTTGCAGACGGTTGCCGAGCAGTTGACGCTGGAAATGACCCCGATGTAATTGCGTGTGCCGACGCGTCCATCGTCGCGGACGTAACCTTCGAAGGTCGCGGGCTGCTTGCTCAACGACGTTGGGACATAAACGTTCCGTACGCGGTGTTCAGCCGTGCTGGTTGGCATGTCCAGGTTGTGCACGTGGACGTGATCGCCAGGCTCGATGGCCTGGGTTGCCTGGCCGATGGTCTGCCCGTACTTGAGCACCGGCTGGCCGGCCAACACCGGGCGCAGGGCGATCTTGTGGCCGGACGGAACCGCCTGCCGGGCGATCAGGCTGATGCCGTCGGCACTCACTGGCTGACCTTCGGCGATATCGCCTCGGGCCACTGCGACGTCATCGCCGGGTGTTAGAACAAGCAAAGAAGAAGGCGGGTTCATGGGGCGTCCTCTGATGCCTAGCACTCGATGATTGCCTTGACGACACCTTGCTTGGGGTCGAGCAAGGTGGCGAACGAATGGGGCACGTCGACCAGTGTCAGTCGGTGGGTGTTCAGGGCTGCATCCGGAATCAAGCCGTCGCGCAAACATTGCTCGACGTGCCGGAAGTCTTCCTGGGTGGCGTTGCGGCTGCCCATCAACGTGGCTTCGCGCTTGTGGAATTCAGGGTCGGAGAAGGTGATGGAGTCCCGAACCACCGAGATCATCACATAGGTGCCGCCGTGGGCGATGAACTCGAACCCACGCTCCATGGCCCGGGCATTACCGGTGGCGTCGAACACCACGTCGAAAAAATCTCCTTCGGTCAGTTCGGCCAGGGCTTGCTTGTCGCCTTCGCCGATGTGCACCGCCGCGTGGATATCCAGGTGTGCCTTGCAGAACGACAGGCGATCCTCGCGGGTATCCAGGACGGTGACTTTCGCACCGCGCAGGCTGGCGAAGATCGCCGCCGCCATGCCGATTGGGCCGGTGCCGACCACCAGGGCGTGTTTCTGCGCCTGGATGTTCGAGCGCCGCACCGCGTGAGCACCGATCGAGAGGAATTCGATCATCGCGGCCTGGTCCAGGGAAATCCCCACGGCTTTGTGCACGAACGCATGGGGAATGCTCAGGTATTGGGTGAAAGCGCCGTCGCAGTGAACCCCCAATACCTGGATACGGGTGCAGCAGTTGGTCTTGCCCTGACGGCAGGCGATACAAGTCCCGCAGGACAGGTACGGCATCACATAGACGACATCGCCGACAGCCAGGTCGCTGGCCTCGTCGGTGTCCTCCACGACGCCGGAGAACTCGTGGCCCATGACCCGCGGATATTCGAGGTACGGTTGATTGCCGGTGAAGATATGCAGGTCGGTGCCGCAGACCCCGACGCGCTTGACCCGGATAAGGATCTCTCCCGGTTTCCTGAGGGGGTGTTCACGTTCGATGGCGGTGAGCGAGCCGGGTTCGTTACAGATGACTGTCAGCATGGCGATGCTCCTTGGCTGGCCTACGGACAGTGGCTGCCTGCAGGCGGGAGGAGGGTTGTGAGCGTGCGGCTGCCGGGACCGGGGCTCTCTTTTTTGTTGTAGGCGAGCGGTGACCTGCACCCATGACCTGGGTCCGAAACTACAGGCCAAGAAAAATATTGGCAAGACCAATTAATAAAAAATAAAGATTGGACTGACCAGTGTGTGGCCTGGGCGCCGCCCGGCACTGCATCATTTAGTGAACCCAGGTCCATCCCGACGGGTCACTCGTTTGTCAGGAACGAAAAACAGGATGGATCCTCTGATGCGACCTATCGATCTCGCCAGCCTCTCCTTTGCCACGCTGCTGTGCGTGGCGTGCTCAAGCCAACCGCCCGCGACATGGAGCTACGCCGACGCCCAAGGGCGAGCCAATCTCCCCCCCGACCAGGCCTACCCCGAGCTCTTTGAAGCGGTGCAGCGTGGGCAAATGTTCACCGACCAGAAGCATTTCGTGGACGCATTGCCCAACCGTGATCCGGCGCAGATCCGCGCCGATTACCTGGTCCAACGTGGCCGCGACGGTTTCGATATCAAGGCCTTCGTGAAAGGCAATTTCATTGAATCCGGCGAAGCCGAAAGCCCGGCACCCAAGCCCGGTGCTCCGATCAAGGAACACATCGACAGCCTCTGGCCGGTACTGAGTCGGTCCTACAGCCAGGTGCCGGCCTACAGCAGTTTGCTGCCCTTGCCACAGCCTTATGTGGTGCCCGGCGGACGCTTTCGCGAGATGTACTACTGGGATTCGTATTTCACCATGCTGGGGCTTGAGCAGAGCGGCGATAAGGCCCAGGTCCGCCAGATGACCGATAACTTTGCCTACATGATCGATACCTACGGCCACATTCCCAACGGTAATCGAACCTACTACCTGAGCCGGTCGCAGCCACCGTTCTTTGCCCATATGGTGGAGTTGCAGGCGCGCATCGAAGGTGACCAGGCGTATGGGCGATACCTGCCACAGTTGCAAAAGGAGTATGCCTATTGGATGGAGGGCGCCCAGGCACTCAAGCCCGGTGCGGCCGATCGGCACGTGGTCAAACTCGCCGATGGCAGTGTGCTCAACCGCTACTGGGATGCCAGCCCGACGCCGCGGCAGGAATCCTGGCTGCAAGATGTCAGCACCGCCGAACAGGCGCCGGAGCGGCCCAAGGAGGAGGTCTGGCGTGACCTGCGAGCCGGCGCCGAAAGCGGTTGGGACTTCAGCTCGCGCTGGCTGGACGATGGCCAGCACCTGGCGAGCATTCGCACCACGGCCATCGTGCCCGTGGACCTCAATAGCCTGATCTATCATCTGGAACACACCATCGCCAAAGCCTGCGAGACGGTGCAGAACAGCCCCTGCGTCCAGGCTTACGGCCAGCGCGCCGAACGGCGCCAGCGGGCCATCGAGCAGCATTTGTGGAATGCCGACAAAGGTTTCTATGTGGACTACGACTGGCAGCGCAACCAGCAACGCCAACAGCTCACGGCCGCGACGCTTTTCCCGCTGTACACCGGCCTAGCCACCACCGAGCATGCCAATCGCACCGCCGATGCGGTCCGTGACGGCCTGTTGCGTGCCGGCGGTCTCGCCACCACCCAGGTCAGCAATGGCCAGCAGTGGGACGAACCCAACGGCTGGGCACCGCTGCAATGGATCGCGGTGGAAGGGCTGGCCCGCTACCGGCACACCGCATTGGCGCAGCAGATAGGCAGTCGCTTCCTGCAGCAAGTCGAGAACCTTTACCGCAAGGAAAACAAGCTGGTGGAGAAATACGACCTGTCCGGACGCGGCGACGGCGGGGGAGGTGGCGAATACGAATTGCAGGACGGCTTCGGTTGGACGAATGGGGTGACGCTCAAACTGTTGGATAAATATGGCGGAACGTCCCCAGCCCTTGTGAGTGAGTGAGTGAATGCAACATACATCCCCTGTGGCAGCGAGCTTGCTCGCGATGGCGGCGTGTCAGTCGCCCTCAATGCTGCTGAACCGCCGCTATCGCGAGCAAGCTCGCTCCCACAGGATTTGGGGTTTGCATTCAATCTCGCCATCACCCGAATGGAGAGCTCTTTGATCGTTCCCACGCAGGATGCGTGGGAACGATCGAACTCCACCCACCACTAGGCCTTAGACTGAAACCGTGGCGAGGGAGCTTGCTCCCGCCGGGCTGCTCAGCAGCCCATGAGCTCCCTTCACCACAATGAACCCGCCCAGTCTCAAGTAAGCGCCATCGCACCATTCGGAACATCACCCTCCGGCAACACCACGTGCGGGCTGCCTGGCGTCAAAATGACCTTCCTGCAATCCTCCTGCTTCTTGTCGAAAAGCTTGTAGCCCTCGGCGGCCTGCTCCAGCGACATCCGGTGGCTGATGATCACCTCAGGGGACAAGCGACCGGTCTCGATATGGCCAAGCAGTTCGGGCAGATAACGCTGTACGTGAGTCTGGCCCATCTTGAAGGTCAGGCCTTTGTCGAACGCATCGCCGAACAGGAAGCCGTGGATGAAGCCGGCATACACCCCCGGCACGCTCACCACACCGCCGCGCCTGACTGCCGCAATGCATTGGCGCAGCGCCTTGCCGCTGCTGCCTTCGAGCTTGAGCGTGGCCAGCACCGTTTCGGTGGTGCTGCCCTTGGCCTCGAAACCCACCGCATCGACCACACCGTCCACGCCGCGCATGCCTCTGGTCTGACGAATGATCGTGTCTGCAGGGTCGTCGTCTTCATCGAAGTTGATTGGTATCACGCCGTAGGTTTGCTGCGCGTAGGCCAGGCGATAGGGATGATGATCGACCATGAAGATCTGGTCGGCGCCCAACATCCGCGCGCAAGCGGCACTCAACAGACCGACGGGCCCTGCGCCGTAGATCGCGATACTCGAACCCTTGCCGATCCCGGTGTTGGTGACCGCTTGAAACGCGGTCGGCAAGATGTCCGAGAGGAACAGTACCTTTTCGTCCGACAGGGTTCCCGGCACCTTGAACGGCCCGGTGTTGGCCTTTGGAACACGTACGTACTCGGCTTGGCCGCCCGGTATGCCGCCGTACAGGTGGCTGAAACCGAAAAGCGCCGCGCCCGGTGGGATGGCCTTCTTGTTCAGGATCGCGCCACGCCCGGTGTTGGTGGTTTCACAGGCGGCAAACAGATCCATCTGGCAGAAAAAACAGCTGCCGCAGGCGATCACGAACGGAATCACCACACGATCGCCGGGTTGCACTGCGGTCACCGCTGAACCCGTTTCCTCGACGATCCCCATGAACTCATGTCCGAAGATATCGCCGTGCTCGACGGCGGGGATTTTCCCGCGATAGAGGTGCAGGTCGGAACCGCAAATCGCCGTTGCCGTAACGCGCAGAATGATGTCGTCGCTGTCCACCAGGACGGGGTCGGCGACCGTATCGACTTTCACACTGTGGGCACCGTGATAGGTGAGTGCTCTCATGACGTCCTGCCTCTCTTGATAGTGGGTAAAGGGCAGAGGGGCAATTCTGGACGGAAGTTCAGAGAGATGATGGGGTGTGGGACTAGCGGTCGTTCTGTGTCGCGAGGGTACTCTTGGACGGGGTCCGGTAGCGCTGCCTGTGTCCTATCGTCGGCTTGTCCAATACCGGACGACAGCTCCCTCGCGCCCCTGCACCGGATCCCTCTCGGGAAATGGCAGGGTGGCGATCTTCGCCAGTTGGGCTTCGTTCGGTGCTTCGCGGCAGATGTCGGCTTGTTGACCGGGAGGGTAGGCGCCGACTACCAGGAAATTCTCGCTGGCGTGCAGGTTGCAGTGGCCTGTACCGGCGGGGAGCAGCAATACGTCACCGGCTTTCACCTCGAGGACATGTCCCTGCGGCCCGCCAATCATCAAGCGCGCCTGGCCACTGGCGACGCCCAGTACCTCATGACCTTCGGTATGGTAGTGGTGGTAGCTGTAAATCCCATAGCGCCATTGCGGGGGCCAACCATTGGCGCGAAAAGTCTCTTCGATCAACGCCGCCGCATCGCCGTCTCGAACGGCGATGGCGCCGGGGTAGACGAGCACGGGCAGGCGCGGGTTGTTGGGTACCCAGTCGTTGCGCTCCAATATCAGAGCCTGCACGGAATCCGATCTTGCGTTAAATGTGCTCATCGAACAATCTCCGCAGGCTAAACCTGCTCGTACACCGTCACCCGATTGCGCCCGGTCTTCTTCGACGTATACAGCGCCTGGTCGGCCCTGGCGATCAGGTCGGCGTGGTCGTTCGAGGGCTGGCTCAGGTCGGCCACGCCCAGGCTGACGGTGAAGCGGATAGTCTGGTCGTTGAACTGCACTTGCAGCGCTTCGACAGCCTTGCGCAGGCGCTCGGCGAAAATCTGTGCGCCGGCCTTGTCGGTGTCCGAGAGCACCACGCCGAACTCTTCACCGCCATAACGCCCGGCCACGTCGGACTCGCGCACATGCTCGTGCAGCAGCCTGGCGACGTGCTCGATGACCTTGTCGCCGGCCTGGTGACCGTAGGTGTCGTTGACCCGCTTGAAATGGTCGATATCGAGCATCACCAGGCTCAACGCATGACCGTAGCGCTGGTGCCGGGCGTAGGCGGCTTTCAGGTTGCTCTCCCAATGACCGCGGTTGTACAGCCCCGTCAGCCGATCGGTGCTGGAGAGTTGCTGCAGCTGTGCGTTGGCGGCCTGGAGCTGATGCCGGTTGGTGGCGACGTCGGTGACGTCATAGATCACCAGGCAGATGTGCTTGATGGTGTTGTCGGGCGAGCGCAGCGGCAGCAGCGTGGTGTTCTGGTACATGAACGCCTCCTGGCCGGTGATCGGCTGGTAACTCTTGAAGCGCATCAAGTACGGGCGCTGCTCCCAGACCGTGAACGCGGGCGTGCCCAGGGTCGCGACGCTTTCCACCTTGCGGCTGAACCATTGGTGATCGATTTCAGGGAACAGGCTGAAAAAATGCTGGTTGTGGGCGTCCTTGGGTTGCACCCCGGAGCGGTTCTCCATGAAGGTGTTCCAGACTTGCACGCGGTACTCGCGGTCGAGCACCACCACGCCGACGTCGATGCTTTGAACGATGGCCAGCAACCAGTGGAATTCGTTCAGATCGATGGATTCACTCATGGCTCAGTTCATCAGGTAGGCGAGTTTGTGGGTCAACCGTTCGATGGAGTCCTCCGTGAACAGCAGCAACAGGTCGAAACGAATATCGTGCCCTTCCAGGCTGTAGCTGATTTCCACCGCCAAGGTCTTTTTCCAGTGCTTGCTGTTGTCCCGGATCAGTTCCTCGATAGCCGCGTGCTGGCCGAGAATCTGCGGGTGGCCCTGGGAAAACACCACGTCGATCTGTTCGGCAATGCTGCTCAGGCACGCGCCGATCAAGACGCTGGAAAGGTCCAGCAACATCTCCAGGTCCGAATAGTCGGCGCTCTGGCGCTGCATCAATTGCGCGATGTCGGCGACTTCCGAGTCGTGAAAGATCAGCAGGGCTTCGCCAGCGATGCCGCTGCCGATAAAGCCCTGGCAAATTGCGGTGAGTTGCTGGGAGCTGCCGACGTCGTTCAGTGCCATGTGCAACTCACCGACCTCAAGGAGGTTCACGTTCGGCACCGGCAACTGCACAAAGACCCCCAAGACCTTGGCAATCAGCGCCGCCGCCCGACCGATGGCCACGTTGACCGTCTCGCGGAACACATCGTGAAAACCGATGGCCGTGTTCGTGGTCGAACGATTCTGGACCGGCACCTGACCGGGCCGGGCCAGTAGCCCCAGCCGCGCCAGTGTCTGGCGCAAATCGTTTTCGTCGAACGGTTTTTTCAGGAACGCCAGCGCGCCCAGCTCAAGCACGCGGCGCACCGCCTCATCCTGGACGTCACCGGAAATCACGATGACCTGCGCCTTCAACCCCTCGTCGCGCAAGGCGCTCAACACCTGGTAGCCATCCATTTCCGGCATGGTCAGGTCCAGCAACACCACATGCCCCAGGCCCTGGCGTATGGCGTCCATGGCCTGGCGTCCGTTGACCGCCTCGGTGACCGAGACCGGCCAGTCTGCCGGCAGGGCCCGCAACACCTGTTTGCGCGCCATGTTGGAGTCGTCACATACCACCAGAGGAATCAACGACACAGGGATGTCCATCGACATTCAACGGCAGGGGAGGAGGCGCTACTGCGTACGTCATTCATAGGCTTGCAAGGACCCTTTGATTAACAACCGGGTTTATCAAGCTTAGCGTCCTGTCCGAGAATTGCAGGGCACGGTTGTATTAAAAACTGGACCAATAAGTCAGGGCCGTCAACTGCACTTCGTCACTCACACCCCACGCAAAGCCACGGTCGGCGTGCGATTGGCGTGGCAGGCACGGTTTGTGGTCTATAGTTTTCAGCAGACCCGGAATCCTTCCGTGCCGGCGATCAGGGACGACGCACGCCCGCGCCGTAGCTGCATCGGATACCCGCAGGCCGTCAGCAGTGGACAATGCAGGGAGCAGACCATGGCGATCCAACGGGCGAGTGTAATGACGTCGACCCCGGGTATCGTTCATCGTGAAAACGCCCTGGCCGATGGGACGAACAATTTGCTTGGGCGCGGCTTCGACCAGGCCAGGGAAGCCTACATCCTGTTTCCGCTGCTGGCCGTTCTGCTGTTGCTGGTCATCTGGGCTGGCACCTTGTACCTGATCAAGGTCGAACAGATCCGCGCGCAGCAGGAGATCGCTGAGGCGAGCCTGGAAATCGGCGCCACCTACGAAGCGCAGATCCTGCGGGCGATGCGTGAAATCGATCAGACCCTCAAGCTGGTCAAATACGCCTACGAGTCCGAGCGCGAGCCCAACCCTCTGCCCAAGCTCAAGGCACGCGCCTTGCTGCCTTCGCCTTACTTGTTTGACGTCAGCGTGGTAGACGCCAGCGGCCGGGTCGTCGCCAGTACCCAGCCGAACGAAGCCGGAAGCCAAATGGCCAAGGATGAGCTGCAGACACTAGGGCCGGACACGGCGCTGTCGATCAGTCGCCCGTGGAAAAGCCCGGTGACGGGGGAGTGGAAGTTGCGGTTCAGCCGACGGCTCGATGGGGGCGATGGCGCGTCCGCCGGGATCGCCATGGTCGAGGTCGATGCGGCCTATTTCGTCAGCAGTTATGACGCCTCGAAACTCGGCAATCACGGCTTGCTCGGCCTGTTGGGAGTTGACGGCATCTTCCGGGCACGGCGCAGCGGGGAGGACGTATCGGCCGGTGACTCGATCGATTACGCCACCGTGGTACCGGACACGGAAAACACCGAAGCCGTACGCGCGATCGATGCAGGGGACGGTGTGCGGCGCTACACCAGTGCCCGCCAGCTCTACGACTTTCCAATGGCGGTGATCGTCGGGTTGTCCGAGGAGGAGCAACTGGCCGCGGTGAACCAGCAAGCGCGTACCTACCTCTGGCGCGCCGCGGGCGGCAGCCTGGTGCTGGTGTTGCTGGCGGGGTTGCTCGCCCGGATGAGCTGGCAACTGGCGCAAAGCCGCTTGCGTGCCGGCGCAGCGAAAATTGCCTACGCGCAAAGTGTCGAGTACCTGGCCTATCACGACGGCCTGACGGCGTTGCCCAATCGCAGCCTGTTCAGCAAGTTGTTGAGCCAGAGTATCAGCGAGGCCAGCCGTTACGATCGGCAACTGGCGGTGCTGTTCCTTGACCTCGACCGCTTCAAGCAAGTCAACGATACGCTGGGGCACGATGCTGGCGATCAACTGCTCAAGGAGGTGGCGCTGCGCCTTGAGGCGTGTCTGCGCGGCAGCGATACGGTGGCCCGATTGGGCGGCGACGAATTCGTGATCTTGCTGCCGGAGTTGTCGCAGGACAACGACGTGGCGACCACTGCGCAGAAAATCCTGACCTCCATTGCCCGGCCTTTCAACCTCCAGGGCCAGGAGTTCCGGGTGACCGCCAGCGTCGGCATCAGCGTGTTTCCACAGGATGGCCTGGACGAGCAGACACTCACGAAAAACGCCGATATCGCGATGTACCAGGCCAAGCAACGTGGCAAGAACAACTTCCAGTTTTACTCCGCGAAGCTGAACGCGGACTCACTGGAACGGCTGACGCTGGAACTGAGCTTGCGCCACGCCCTGGAGCGCCACGAGTTCCAGTTGCATTACCAGGCCAAGCGGGACATTCGCAGTGGCCAGATCACCGGCACGGAAGCGCTCCTGCGCTGGAATCATCCCGACCTGGGGATTGTGGCACCCATGCAATTCATCCCGGTGGCGGAAGAGACCGGTTTGATCGTGCCGATCGGCAAGTGGGTGCTCAAGACTGCCTGCCAGCAAAACGTTGTCTGGCAACGACAAGGGCTGCCGCACCTGGGCGTCGCCGTGAACCTCACGGCACGGCAGTTTGCCGATGAGAACCTGCTGACGGACTTGGCCGAGATACTGGCCGAAACCGGCATGGATGCGCGCCTGTTGGAACTGGAGATCGCCGAGAGCCTGCTCATGCAGGACGTAAAAAGGGCGTTGAGTGTGTTGACCGGGCTCAAGCGCTTGCAGGTCCGCATCGCCATCGATGATTTCGGGATCGGTTATTCGTCGCTCTCCGCGCTAGAGCAGTTTCCGCTGGATGTCATCAAGATCGACCGCTCGTGTATCTGCGATACCAGCAGCGTGTCGGAAGACAAAGCCCTGACCGAGGCCATCATCGCGATGGGCCGGACCCTCAGCCTGACCGTGGTGGCCCAAGGCGTGGAAACCAAGGAGCAGGCCGATTTCCTGCGGGACAACGCCTGTGATGAGTTCCAGGGTTTCTACTTCAACAAACCGGTGCCCGCCGATCAGTTCAAGCTGTTGCTGCAAGCCCAGGCGGCTGACACGGGGCTCGGCACGTAAAGTAAAGCCCCGTTGATACGTAAAGCCTCGTACTCACTGCGACTCAAGCGGCAGTGCCCTGACGCTGCCGTCCAGCTCCCGTGCCTCGATATAGCCGATGGTGTCGGGGTTCTCTGCAATACGTTTCTTGACCTCCGCCCCGCTTGAAACCGCCTGCGGCGGCTGGCCCCGGCCGGTGAAGATGATCTTCGACCAATGCGCCTTGAGCTGGGCTGCGGACTTGCCCGTGAACGTTGTGTAGAACTCATCACGGGTCGGTGAATCTTCTGTCTGGTCAATGGGAATCGCCTGTCCGCCGCCGGGAAAACGACTGGCCTTGCCCAGGAAAATATCCGCCACCTGATTGCGCGCGAGTGTCTTCACCGGGCTGGACGTGGCGACGACCACCACCACCTCGGCCTTGACGGCAACGCTGGTGGTGCTCAGGGCGAGCCCAGCCATCGCGAATCCGATGAGTCTCACAACCCACATGACCTGCTCCATCAGAAGACAAAATCCACAGCCAGGCTGATGACGTTGAGCGAGCCCCCCGACCTGAAGTCCGGTTGGGGATTGATCAACGGACCGACCGAGTTGCCCTTGAAACGTGTGTGATCGAATTGCACTTTGGCGTCCATGTTCTTGGTGAAATCCCAGCGCATGCCAAGGGAAAGGGTCTGCTGGCCTTCGTTCGAGCCCAGGACGCTGTTGAGCGCACCGTTGAGTTCGGCGGCCGTGCCCGCCAGGGCCGGAGGCAAGGCCGCTATCGTCAGGCCCGGGCTGGAGACTTCTGTTTCGGTCCTGGAGCGCGCGTAGGTGACATAGGGGGTGAACGCTTCGATGCGGTACCCGCCGCTGATGTACCAGGCGCTGGTCCTGCCCAGGCCGGAACGGCTGTCGAGACGGCCCCATTCACTCATGACGAACCAGTCACCCGGATCGTAGCTGGCGCCCACGCCGATGAAGTCGACGGGGGTGTCATCGGAGTCGTAACGATCGGCGATGGCGATGCCCTCCGGACCGAACGCCCTGAACGTGTCGAAGAGTGAGTTGAACTGTTCCAGGGTCAGGTCGGCTTTCATGTAGGTGATTCGTGTGGTGAGAACGTCGAACTCGGTGGTGTTGGTGACACCCCAGAGATTTCTCGTCAAAACCTTGCCTGCACCGTCGGGTTGACGGGTGTCGTTCTGGCCGTAGTGCGCCTGCACGGTGTTGGTGATTGCATCGACACGAAACCGGTAGCTGCCATCGATGCCGTCGCTGCTGGAAATCGGCATCAGGCTGTAGACCTCCATGGGCGCGCGCACCCAGGGCAGTGTGTAGCCCACTTTGCGGGTGTCGGAGACCAGGAACGTCGGCAACACGGTACGGCCAATACGGGCGTTTAAATCCGGGGTGAACTGGTACTTGATGTTGGCCCACTCGACGAAGGGCCGGTAACTGTTGTCGTAGCGCTGTTCGGAAATGACCTGCACCACGGCTGAAAGCTGTGGGGTGAAGGTGGCGGTCAGTTGCGCGCCTATCAGGCTGTCGACGTCGGCGCTCCAGTTGCGCGAATGCCCGGCGCCGTTGGGCTTGAAGATACTGGAGGTGAAGTCGGCTTTCTTCTCGCTGGAATGGACAATCCCCACCGTGCCGAAACTGCTTAGCGAGAACATGTCGGCCGCGTCAGCATTGGCGCCGCCGGCGTACAGCGTCACGACTACCAGGGCCAAGGTCTTGGGCTTTTTCACCATGGGGTCAAGGTAACCTCGTTGCGTGGATCGCCATTCGTCTGTTCCTTGTAACGTTGGCTGAAGCTGCGCGTTTACCACGCACTCTAGATTGCCAGTTTGAGCGTAAAGGTCGCGCCCGTTCCCGGGCCGTCGCTGTGGGCCTCCAGCGAGCCGCCCATCTCCATGGCCGCCAGGACGCAGCTGTGCAGGCCAAAACCATGGCCGTCCTTGCGCGTGGTAAAGCCGTGGGCAAAGATCCGCGTCAGGTTCTCGGGCGCTATGCCTTCGCCGTTGTCGATGACCTTGATAACCAGGGTGTCTGCTTGGGGGATCTCGCTCTGAAGGATGATCTGGGGGGTAAGCTCCGGCCGATCACCCATCGCCCTGCTGGCGTTTTTTATCAGGTTGATCAGGATCAGCAGCACCCGGTGCTTGTCCAGTTGCAGCAAGGGCGTTTCGGCCAGGTCCCGCACCACGGTGATCCGATGCGCCGCGATGATGCCAGCGTTCATGCGTAGGGCATCCTCGATCAATTCCTTGACCTGCACGGTTTCGGCAAGGCTGGATGGGCCTGCGTAAGATTGCTGGGCGGCGACGATTTCCTTGATGTGATCGACGCTTTTGCTCAGTTGGCCGAGTTCTTCGGTCATGCTCTGTTGCTCGACCGCAAGCGCGTCCACCAGCTGGTTCAGGTAGCCGGGCAGCAGCTTGCCTTTCTCGTCGTGGGCGATGAAGTCGCCGAGGTCATCGGCGTGCTCGTTCATCATTTGCACCGCCTTGCCGAGCCCCAAGGCCTTGCTGGTGCGCAGTTTGCGGGTGACCAGGTCGGCGGAGATATTCACGCTGTTAAGCACATTGCCCACGTTGTGCAGGACGTTGGTGGCGATTTCGGCCATGCCGGCCTGGCGAGCGGCGGCGGCCAGTTGGGCCTGGGCTTCGGCGGCGCGCAAACGGCTTTGCGCCAGTTGCCAGCTCATCCGGGCGAGCACGCCCACCAGCAACACCAGCAGCAGGCTGCCGCCCGCGGCGCGCCAGAGGTAGGTACGCGCTTGCTGGTTCACCGCGGCCAGTTGCTCCTCCTCGGACAACCCGACGATCACCGCCAGTGGAAAGTCGTAGAGCTGGCGGGCACTGGTGTAGCGCCGCACACCATCCCATGCATTGACCGAGAGCACCGCCGCGGTGTTTTCAGCGTCCGGCACCACGGCCGTGTACTCGACCGTATCGCCGGCCAGTACCGTTTCTCCGGTGCGCCGTACGCGGAAGAGGCCGTCCGTGCCCAGCAGTCCGAGCGCCCCCTGTTCGCCGAGTTTCGAGGCGTCGTAGCTGCTGACGAAATAGGCCGCATCGACCTCGACCCTGGCGATCCCGGAAAGCCTGCCATCCACAGCGTCGAGTCGTCGGCTGAAGCGCAAGCGCCATTCTCCGGTGACCGGGCTCTTCCACGGGTGACTGATGGACAACGAGTCGCTGCGCCGCAGCGTTTGCTGCTCATCCAGGTCAGCGATGTTCTCCCGGTCGTTGACCCGCGTACTCGCCACGAGCCGGCCGTCCGGATTGACCACACTGACGTCAAACACCAAGGCCGGCGGCAACAAGGCCCGCTCCTGGAGCCGGCGCAGGGGATTGGGTTCGCCCTCGGTCTCGTAGGTGTATTTGACCAGCTTAAGGGTCTGATCGATTTCATGGATGGCACGCAACATTTGCGCTTCGTAGGTGGCGCCCATTTCCAGGCTGGCCCTCGCGGCGCTCTGCTGCGCGCGAAGGTGTTCGACCTTGATCAGGTAGAGGGTAGCGCTCCAGATGGCCAGCAACAGCAGAGCGGCCAGCAGCGGGAACAGGATGTAGGCTTCCTTGGCCTGGCCGAAGGCGCGCCGAAGCACGCCGGCTTCGGTGGCGCCATCGGCCTCTGCACAATGAGCAGTGCCAGGGGCCAACCTCAATGTCTCAGGCCGCTGGATCGGCATGGTGTGCTCCCTGCATGGTTCGACCGAAGGCTGGTGGGCATCCGACACGGTACGGCTCGAGGGGGTGTAGCTCCTGAGGGCTCGAGCGAAAGATCCTGGGATCTGTCAGGAACTATAGACCACAAACTCTGTATGCCAATGAACGAATGGCGCCCCGATTGATGGGAGCACGGGAGACTTTTGTGGCGAGGGGATTTTGTGGGAGCAAGGCTTGCCCGCGATGCCCGCGACGCGACTTCAGGAGGACCGCGTCGCATTCATCGCGGGCAAGCCTTGCTCCCACAACTCCCTCGCCACAGGTTATTCAGTGTTTGCGTTATCGGGGCTCACACCGCTTGCTTGACCTTGCGCTGCACCCACTGCGCCTCGTCCTTCAGCTCAAGGACTTGCCAGTGGAAGTGCTCCAGGGAGGCGCTGTGGCCGACGCTGATCAGGATCGTGTCCGGCAGCGTTTGCCTGAGCAGCTGATAGCAGCGCGCTTCGTTTGCCGCATCCAGCGCCGAGCTGCTCTCATCGAGGAACAGCACCGTGGGCCGGGCCAGCAAGGCCCTGACGAACGCACAGCGTTGCTGTTCGCCGACGCTGAGGGTCTGCGCCCAGTCCCGCTCCTGCTCCAACTGATTGGCCAGGTGTTGCAGGCCGACTTGCTCCATCACCTGGCGCAGCGCGGCATCCTCTTCGGGACGGGCTGGGTTGGGGTACCAGAGCGCTTCGCGCAGGCTGCCCAGCGGCAGGTAGGGTTTTTGCGACAGTGTCAGGGCGTGCTCACGGTCATAGCTGCTCGAACCGCGCGAGTGATGCCAA
The DNA here is from genome assembly GCF_057655955.1 of Pseudomonas sp. Soil_N_39. Lineage (NCBI taxonomy): Bacteria > Pseudomonadati > Pseudomonadota > Gammaproteobacteria > Pseudomonadales > Pseudomonadaceae > Pseudomonas > Pseudomonas sp. Soil_N_39. The sequence goes on along the minus strand of NZ_JBDGLI010000020.1, from coordinate 66,776 downwards.
AGCCCGGTAATCGTGCGGATCAGCGTCGACTTGCCGTAGCCGGATGGCGCGCTGATCATCAGGCTGTCACCGGGCTTGAGTGAGAGGTTGAAGCCTTTGAACAACGGCCGGCCGTTGGGCAGCCAGATGTCCAGGTCCTTGATGTCAAGGCCGTGGGCCTGCTGCTGGTGGCGGACCTGGGACGTGACCTCGACATTGTCCAGGCGCTCCTGGAAACCAACCAAACGGTCGATCACCGACTTCCATTCCGACAGTTCCGGAAACACGCTCACCAGGTAGGCGATGGCCGCGTGCACTTCGCCGAAGGCCGCGCTTATCTGTGTCAGGCGGCCGAGGGGAAAGGCGCCGGCAAAAAACTGTGGCGCCATGATGAACATCGGGATGACCGTTGCGCTGCGCAAATAGAAGGTCGAGTAACCCATGATCAACTTCTGTTTTTTCACCAGCGCCCAGAAGTTCTCCAGCGCTGCGTCGAGCCGATGGTTGAAGCGTTCGTTCTCCACGACTTCGCCGCGGTATTGAGCCACTGAGTCAGCGTTCTCCCGCAGACGGATAAGCGAGAAACGAAAATCCGCTTCACGCCGCTGTTGCATGAAATTGAGGCTGGGCAGTGCTCGTCCCAGCCAGAAGGCCAGGCCGGTGCCCAGGAGCGCATACACCAGGGCGACCCACACCAGCAGCCCAGGAATGACGATCGACTCCTCGTTGAACGGCACGCTGACGAGGCTGGAGGCCTGCCAGAGGATATGCAGGAAGGAAAACAGCGACACCACTGACGTCAACAGGCCCAGGCTCAACTTCAGCGACTTGACGATAAACAGGTCGATGTCCTCGGCGATCCGCTGATCAGGATTGTCGACGTCGGTTTCGGTCAGTTTCAGCTTCTGGTAGCGCTGGCTGTCCAGCCACTGATCGAGCATGTTGCGGGTCGCCCAGCGCCGCCAACGGATGGTCAGCTTTTGCTGGAAGTGAAACGCACCCACGGTAAAGGCGGCCGTGCCGATCTGCAGCAGGATGAACTGCAGGCTGCCGATCAGGAAACCGTGGTAGTCCAAGGCCTGCAAGGCGTTATAGAAGTGCAGGTTCCAGAAATTGGTGAGGATGTTGACACCGACCAGGCACAGGGTCATCAGCACGGTGGCCAACAGCAGCAACAAGGCCGGGTACTTTTCTTCGGAAGCCCAGAAGGGCCGCGCGAGACGCCAGAAATTGCGAAGTGTGTGCATGGGGTCTTGGTGAGCCTGGTCGCTAACGACGTTGAGTTTGCAGGGGAGGGAGGATAGGATCAGCCAATGCTAATCGTTTGCATTAATTAGGGAAAGCCACGGGAGCCCCGTTATCGAATTTCCAGAATGGCTTAACCAGGCCTGGCCGCCGATACAGCGGGTCATCCGGCAGGCACTTGGCGACCAGCCTTCCATCGCGTTGAGCCAGCTTGCCGATCCTGCCGCGCTGCAACCCTTGCTGGCCCGATTCGCCCTGCGTTACCCGGGGGTGAACCGCGCCGCCGTGGTGTCGCAGTGGTCGATGAACTACATGAGTATTGTCCTGCCGGCCACCCTGGCCTGCGTGTTGACGCGTCATTGCGCCATCGAGTTCTGGGGCGAGGACGCGCTGCTGTTGCACGACGACGGCCAACCGTCGGCGTTGGGCCTGGCCGCCGGGCTGTCGGCCTTGGATGCGGATGACCGCGGGGCCTATTGGTCGCGGCTGGTCCACGAGCACTTGGCGCCCCTGTTCGGCACATTGGCCGCCGCCGGTGGCCTGGCCCCGAAAATACTGTGGGGCAATTTCGTCGCCATTTGGGACGGTGCCTTCGCCAGGATGGACCCGGACCTGTCCAGGGACGGCTTCGCCGAGGCGCACCAGTGGCTGGAGCCGGTCACCGTGAACAACGGCCGCTTGAAGCTGCGGGGCCTGCAACGCATGGTCGAGTCACCGGCGCCGCAGATTTGCCCCTGCTTGCCTTTGCGTCGGCATTGCTGCCTGCATTATCAACTGCACGAGCCGGTCGAAGGTCAACCGCCGGTGCTCTGCGAATCCTGCCCCAAGCTGCACCGCCTGCCGGTGGCGGAGCAGGTGAGCTATCTGCATTACATCTATGAGTAGGCTTGGGCGCGGGTAGGGCCTTTTCTGGCAACAGCCAGTCCCCGTGGGAGCGAGCTTGCTCGCGATAGCTGTGGCTCAGCTTGCATCAATGCTGAATGTGTCGACGCTATCGCGAGCAAGCTCGCTCCCACAATGGGGCTGGGGTTGCCCTGGCATTATGGGCGTATTCTCAAGTGGACAGCATTTCAGCCACGGGCATCGCATCAGCCTGCGGGGCGACTTCGCTGAGCTTGCCCTGTTCGATGCGGATCAACCGGTCGGCCAGGCCGAAGTAGGCATCGTCATGGGAGATGACGATCAGCAATTTGCCGCGCTCGCGCAGGTCCGGCAGGATCCGAGTGTAGAAAAAGTGCTTGAACACCGGGTCCTGGTCGGCGGCCCATTCATCGAACAGGTAGCAGGGACGATCATCCAGATAGGCACTGAGCAGCGCCAGGCGCTTGCGTTGCCCGGTGGACAGCGCCAGCGTGGTCAGCTTGCCTTCCTCGATTTGCACCTTATGGTCCAGTTGCAGGTGGACCAGGTAGTCCTGCGCCTGCTTCACCAAGTGCGGATCGTCGCCATCGAACAGGTTCTCGAACAGGCAGAAGTCGGTGAAGATCGCCGAGAAGTGCTGCCGGTAATGGTGGTTGTCGTTGCTCGAGGACACCTGCTCGTCAAGCATGATCTCACCGCTTTCCGGCCGGTACAGGCCGGTCAGCAACAAGGCCAGGGTGGTCTTGCCGCTGCCGTTGCCGCCGGTGATGAACACCACTTCGCCGGCATTGAGGGTGAGGTCGATGGGGCCCAGGGTGAAATGCCCGTCCTCGCGCTCGCGGTAGTAGGTGTGGGTGACATGGCGGCACACCAGGCTGCGCACCTGGGTCGGCGAAATGGTGTCGCGGGTCTCGTCGGCGGTTTGCATCTCGCCTTCCAGGGCGCGGATCTTGTTCAGGGCCACACTGGCCCGGCCGAGGGTCGGCAAGGCGTGCATCAGCTCCGACAACGGCGTGATCATGTAGAGGATCGCCAGGATATAGCCGGTGACCAGGCTCGCGCTCAGGTCGATGAAATGCGGCGCGGCGAACAGCACCACACCGATCAGCATGTAGAACACAGCATTGCCCCAGTTCAATACCAGGGCGTAGATGCTCATGCCCCGTACAAAATCGCGGCGGTATTGCTGGCTCACCGGTATCAGCAGGCGGGTGAAGAAGTGCTGTCGGCGGGGATGGTTGAGTTGCAGCTCCTTGCTGCCATCGGTGAGCAGGCGGTATTGATTGAACAACTGGTCCTTGAGCTCGCGAGCGCGGGAGATCGAGGTCAGTGCCCGGCGTTGCGGCCAGTGGAAGCTCAGGCTGCCCAAGGCGATCAGCAGCAGCGTCAGGCCCAGCAGTGGCAGGCTGAGCCAGCCCAGGTAAGCGAGGCATGCGGTGATGATCCCGACGTTGACCAGCAGGATCGGCACCAACTCTACCGCCTGGCTGATGGTCTGCGTATCGTCGGTGAGCATCGCGAGCAGGCGATGCTTGCCCAGGCGCTGCAATTGCGCGTAGGGCGTGTCGATCAGCTTGGCGCTCAGGTGCAGGCGCATGTCGTTGACCGCGGCCTGGCCCAGGCGCAGCAGGCTGATGTCGGAGATGATCCGCGACACCGCGACCAACACCACCAGGCCGGCGAAGAGCAGGCCATCCACCGGGCGCAGCTTATCGAACACCTCCAGGCTGTGGTTGATGTTGGCGATCAGGCCGGCCGCCGCGAGGCCGCAGGTCAGACCCGTGAGGGTCGCCACCAGCAGTGCCCGCCAGGAGCGTTTAGCCATGAGTAACAACAGATCCATTTCAAACCGCTCCGTGTGTAGCAGTGGCTGTGAGGCGCGCCGCCAATTGTTCGTGCAAGGCGTGTTGCTCAAGGATGGTCAGGTGTTGCGCCGAGATGACCTCGCGGGTCAACGGCCCACTGCTCAGGTCTTCCCAATGCGGGTCGGCGAACTCAGCCTGGGCCAGGGTATCGCTGGCCCACCAGACATGCACCGGGCAGTTCAACCGTACGGGCTTGAACGTGGCCAGCAGATGTTGCGTATGCTGCTGGTAGTTTAGCCGCGTCTGCAGGTGCTCCCAACTGTCGCCATCGAGTTGCAGGCCTTGTTGCCGTGCCCACTGGACCAGTTCCGGCAGGCGTGCCGCCGGGGGCAGGGCGCCCAGTTGCTCCAGCAACGCGGCCATGATCGGCGGCGGCAACTGGCGCAACACGGCCTGGCTGTCCGGTGTCAACGCTTGGGACGCCGACTCCAGCAGCGCCTCGACACTGTCTTCCGGCGCCTGATGCTGGTATTGCGAATCGATGATACCGAGAAACGCTACTTCTTCGCCCTGGCTTTCCAGGCGCGCGGCCGCGGCAATCGCGAGCAGGCCGCCGAGGGAGAAGCCCAGCAGGTGATAAGGCCCCTGTGGTTGCTGTTGGCGCAGGTGCTCGACATAGCATACGGCGAGACTCTCGATATCGCCGCCCAGGGTCGTGCTATCGTCGGTCAGGTACGCCGCCTGCAAGCCCCACAGATGCCAGCCCGCAAGCGGCGCCAGCAGCGTGCGGTAATCCTGCACGTGGCCGGTGGAGGGGTGGAAGCAGAACAGATTGGCGGTTTGTACGGCATCGACGGTGGGCGCCGACAATCGCACCAGCGGCGAGAGCTTGAGCTCGGCCTGCACCAACGCTGCAAACGCCGAGACGCTCGGGGCGTTGAACACCGCATTGACTGTTACCGGTGCCGACAGCGCGGTTTGCAAGCGACTGGCAAGCGTCACCGCCGCCAGGGAGTGGCCGCCCAGCTCGAAGAAGTCATCGTCGATGCCCACCCGCTCCAGGCCCAGCACCTGTGCCCAGACCTCGGCGAGCAGGGCTTCCAGAGGCGTGCGCGGCAAGGCGCTGCCGACCGTGTCGAGGACTTTGTCGGCCCATTGCTGCAAGGTCTTGCGGTCGAGCTTGCCATTGCCCATCAGCGGCAATGCCTCGACGATCCGCAGGGTGGGCAGCATGTAGTCCGGCAAGCAATCCTGGGCCTGGCCATGCAGCCGGGCGACCGTGGTCGAATGCCCGGGCGCCAGGGTCATGAAGGCGAACAGTTGCTGGCCGAGCTCGCCCCGGGGAATGCATTCCACCGCAGCCTGGGCCACGCCGGGAAGGCCGGTCAGCTGCGCCTGGATCTCGTCGAGTTCCACGCGGAAACCGCGGATTTTTACCTGGCGATCCGCACGCCCGGTGATCTCCAGGCTGCCGTCATGGCGATAGCGGGCCATGTCGCCGGTGCGATAGAGACGTTCACCTGGCCGTTGTGCCAGCTCGATAAACCGCCCGGTATTTTGCTGTGCGTCCAAGTAACCGCGGGCCAGTTGGGGGCCGGCGATATACAGCTCGGCGCTTTGCCCGGGAGCGGCCGGCGCTTGCTGCTCGTCGAGCAGGTACAGGCGCATGCCGTCGAGGCGGTCGCTCAGGGGCAGGCGGCGATAGTCCATGGTTGGTTCGGCTTTGTGCATCACCACCCCCACCGTGGTTTCGGTCGGGCCGTAATGGTTGAAGACCGTGAGCGCCGGCGCGAGGCTGCGAATGCTTTGCAGCAGGCGCCGCGAGCAGCTTTCGCCGCCGAGGATCAATTGCTTGCGCGGCAACACGGCAGCGCTTTGGGCGTGGATCAACCAAGCGTCGAGCAACGACGGCACGACCTTCAGGTGGTCGATCGGGTACTGCGCCTGCCAGGCTGCCCAGGCTTGGGCGTCCATGGCTGTTTCCTTGTCCAGCAGGTGCAATTCGCCGCCGCTGAGCAGCGCCGGGAACAGCAGCGTGTAGCCCAGGTCGGCCGCCAGGGAAGTGACCACCGCGCTGCGCTCACCCAGCCCCAGCGTCAGGCGTCGGGACACGCTGGCGACATAACTGGCGAGCTGCCGATGCTCGACGATGACACCTTTGGGTGTGCCGGTGCTGCCGGAGGTGAACAGCACATAGGCCGCGTCCTGCCCTTGGATCTCGACGTCGGTTGCCGTGGCAGGTGCTTGCTGCCAAGTCGCTTCATCACGCAGGTCGAGGCTGCCGATGCCGGGCAAAGCGGGGGCGCTGCCGGCCGAACCACTGAGGACGAAGACCGGCTGGGCCTGTTGCAGGATGGCCAGGGAACGTTGCGCCGGTTGATGCACATCCAGGGGGACGAATGCCGCGCCGCTCTTGAGCACGGCGAGCATGGCCAGGACCATCTGCGCGGAGCGATCCAGGTACAACGCCACGCGATCTTCGCAGCCCACACCCTGGGCGCGCAGGTAATGCGCCAATTGGTTACTGCGGGTCTGCAATTGGCCGTAGCTCAGCGGTCCGTGGTGGTCGCGCAGGGCCAAGTGTTCGGGGAACTGCGCGGCGCAGGCATCGAAACCGGCCGGCACGCTGGCAAACGGCGGCACTGGGACGTCGTCCTGCAGGGCGGCCAGCGTCGCGGTGAAGCTCGGCGCTTGCAAGGACAGCTCGGCCAGGGGGTTGCCTGGGTTGGCGAGGGCATCGAGCAGCAGCGATTGGAGCTGCTCCAGCAGGACCCGCGCGGCTTGTTCGCTGTAGCGGCCTGGCAAATGACAGAGGTTCAGGCGATAGCCGCCAGCGGTGGTTTCGGCCACCAGCAGCAGCTCCATGCCCGCGGGAATGGCTTGTGCATCCAGCACGGTGAGCGTCGACGCCATGCTGCCCAAGGTGTCGAGCCGATCGGGCAACTGCCCGCCCCACTGGAAGCCGTACTGCAAAGTGTCGGCCGGCAGTGCAGCGCTGACGCCGCAGTACTCCTGCCATTCGGTGGCTTGCTCGCAGAGCACCTGCAGGTTTGCCAGCGCCTGGGCAAAATGGCTGTCCGCCGTCGGTTGCCAGCGCAGGGGCAGGGGCTTGGCGAATAATCCCCAGCAGTCGGCGAGCTCTTCATAGTCGTCGCGGCAATCGTGGACCCAGTTCAAGGTCAATGCCGGGTTGTCGCCGGTACTCAGGCGCTGCAACAGTACGCCCCAGGCTGCCATCAGGACCTGCTCGGGCGAGGCGTCGTGACGTTGGCAAAAAGCCTCAAGGGCCATGCTCAACTGTGGCGTGGCGCTCAGGCGAGTGGTGACCGGGGCGTCGGGGCGGTCGCTGCGTACCTGGCGGTAGAGCAGCTCGCTGACGGCCGGCTCGTCCAGGGCCTGGCTGGCCCAGAAGCGCCGGCCATCCTCGGCGTCTTCATCGGCCTGCAATTCGTAGAGCCAGGCGCTGTACTGGGTATAGGTCATGGCCTCGTCATCCGCCATCGGCGCATCCGTCGAGGCCAAAGCCTGCGCCAGGCGCAGCAAGGTCCCGCGATCGGCGCTCAGCGCCGGCAGTTGCAGCGTCACCCGGTGCCGATCGTCACCGACCGCTTGTACCTCAATGCTGATGGCGTCCGCGGCCATGACCGTGGGTTCCACCATCTGCAACGGCATCAGCAGGCCCGGCTCAGGCCGCACCCGCAGGCGCAGGGCCTCGTGACATGCGCTTAGGGCGACGAGCCGCTGCTGCAGGCGCTCCATGACCAACGGGCCTTTTATTTCCAGTTCCAGGCGCACCGCGGGCAACCCTGCCAACCACTGACTGCGTTGTTGGGGCGAGAGGGCGAAGGCTTCTTCACGTTTCTCGAAAGCGCTCATGCCTGCACCTCCGCAACCGGCGCCGGCGGTGCTTCGGGCAGGCAGCCGGTCAGTTGTTCGCGGCGCATCATCTGGCCCATGGCGACACAGATCTTGCGCTCACCCTCGAAGGGATCGCGGGCGTGGGCCACCAACATATTGTCCAGCATTACCATGTCACCCTTTTGCCAACTGAAACGTACCGCGCAGTCTTCATAGGCCTCGCCAATGACGTGCATTACCGCGTCTTCGATCACGCTGCCGTCGCCGTAGTAGACGTTGCGGGGCAGGTGCCCGGGGCCGAACAGGCTGATCAGGTTGCTGCGCACTTCCGGCTCCAGGCAGGCGGTGTGGTGCAGTTGCACCTGGTTGAAGAACGACAACTCACCGGTCTCGGGATGCGCGACGATGGCCGGGCAGTGCTGGGCGATCCGCAGGTTGTCGGGGCCCAGCCATTCCCAGCGCATACCCGACGCCAGGCATTGGCGCTCGACTTCCTCGCGCTGTTCGGTCTTGAAGAAGTCCTGCCAGCGCACATCCAGCTTGTCGGTGAAGTGCCGCACGTAAAGCAGCCCCAGGGCCTGGAAGCGAGCGACGATGTCCTCGGGCAAGCGCGCCAACACCTGCCGGCAATCGACGATGGGCGTGCAGCCGCCACGTGGTGCCGGTGTTTCGCAGTAGAACCACTGCTTGCGTGGCCACTGCGGCAGATGGGAGCTCTCGTTGTGGAAGAGAATCATGTGCTGTTCCGGGTACGGCGTGGAGTGGTAGATGTTCTTGCCCGAGGTGTTTTTCGGCAGGTCGCCGTAGGTCCCGTAGAGGTCGGGCTCGATGGCCTGGGCGAACTGTTCGAAGGCGGCGGCATCCGGCAGGTTGAAGCCCCGGAACAGCAGGCCGCCGTGGGTCAGCAGCTGTGCATTGATCCATTCCCTGGCTTGCAGCGCCCAGTGCACCGGGTCCAGGTCGCCGAGCAACGGCTCGATCACCAACGGCAAGGCTTGCCCGACGTTGAGGGTGCGGGTACGGACCTGCTCGTGGGCCACCTGGCTTACGGCGGTTGCACGAGTCTGCTTGAGCTTGCTCAGTTTCGACTGCTTGCGCGCGCTGCGGGCCGTGGCCTCGTCGAGCGACGAGTCAGGCTGTGGCGCGGCGTCGGCGGCGGTGCCCTCAAGGCGCCACGACCAGTTGTCCAGCGCCTGCGCCGGGGCTGAGACGATCTGCTCCAGCAGGTGCTCGAAGCCTTGTTCGAGGCGCTGGATGGTCTGCGCCTGCAACACGCTGGTGCGATACACCCAGCGTACGTTCAGGCCTTGTTCCTCGTCCTCTTCGACGAACACGGCGAGGTCGAACTTGCTGCTCTCCTGGGGCGATACCAAGTGCTCCACCTCAAGGTCCGGCAGGCTGGCATTGCCGCTGGGCGTGTTCTGCATGACGAACAGCACCTGGACCAGTGGGTTGACCCCTGGCGTACGCGGCGGCTGCAACTCCTCGACCAGTTTGTCGAACGGCACTTGCTGGTGCTGGAACGCCGACAGGCAATCCTCGCGCAAGCGTTGCAGGCGGGCGTCAAAGGTTTCGCCCTCGTTCAGGCGGGCACGGATCGGCAATACGTTGACGAAGAAGCCGATGAGGTGTTCCAGGGCCGGATGTTCGCGGTTGGCCAGGTCGGTGCCGACGATAAAATCGGTGGCCCCGGTGGCTCGCTGCAACAGGCTGTTGAAGGCATTGAGCAAGACCATGAACAGCGTCGCCCGTTGTTCCTGCGCGTAGGCCTTGAGCACCTGCGTCTGGACCGCAGTGAAGCGTTGCTCGAGGGCCGCGCCCTGGTAGTCGGGGCGAGCCGGGCGTGGCTGGTCAAGCGGCAGCGGGATCACCGTGGGCGCGCCGTCGAGCTGGCGGCGCCAGTAGTCGATGGACCTTGCCAGCAGACGTTGTTGCGCTTCGCTGCGTTGCCAGTAGGCATAGTCGGCGAATTGGATCGGCAACACCGGCAGCACCGGTGTCGAACCACTGGTGCGCGCCTGGTAACCGACAATCAGCTCTTGCATCAGGATACCCATGGACCAGGCGTCGGTGGCGATGTGATGCAGCACCAGTTGCAGCACATGATCGTCGCTTCCCAGGCGCAGCAGGTTGACGCGCAGCATCGGCGCCTGTTGCAGGTCGAACGGGCGCCCGGCCTGTTCATCGATCAGGCGCTGCAGGGTTTGCGCCTGTGCTTCGCTGTCGAGGTGACTCAGCTCGGTCGGCGTCAAGTCGACCATCGGCGCCGGGCTGATGACCTGGCAAGGCTGGTCGCCGTGGAGGTGGAACGCGGTGCGCAAGGACTCATGGCGTTCGAACACCGCCTGCAAGGCCCCTTGCAGCGCGGCGATGTCCAGCGCGCCACGCAGCCTGACGGTGGTGGTCATGTTGTAGGCGGCGCTAGGGCCTTCGAAGCGATCCAGGAACCACAACCGTTGTTGGCTGTAGGACAGCGGCAACGGCTGGTTGCGCGGCGCCAGGGCGATCTCGGTGTCGCCGTCGGCCTCGGTCTGGGCGTCGCGCTGTTGATCGACCGCTTGGGCCAGTTGTTCGAGGGTGCCACGTTCGAACAGCGTGCGCAGCGGCAGGTTCACGTTCAACCGTCGGCGAATCCGCGACAACACCTGGGTGGCCAGCAGCGAGTGACCGCCGATGGCGAAGAAGTCGTCGTGCACACCCACGTTGTCCAGGCCGAGAATCTCTTGCCAGAGTTCGGCCAAGACGTGTTCGGTTGGTGTGCGCGGTGCCATGGATTGCGCCTGCGCCGTCTCGTCCTGGGGCACGCCCAGGGCGGCGAGGGCGCGACGGTCGACCTTGCCATTGGCGTTCAGCGGCAATTGCGCAAGGCTCAGCCAACGAGCCGGGACCATGTAGCTTGCCAGTTGCTCGCCCAGGTACGCGCTCAAGACCTGTTGCGCGGGCTCGCCGTCCAGGTCGGCCGCTTCGTCGAGCACATACCAGGCCAGCAGTTGCAACGCGCCACGGGCGTCGGGCAGCGCCAGCACCGCCGCGCTGTCCACCGCCGGGTGCTGCATCAGGCGGTTTTCGATCTCGCCCAGTTCGATGCGGTGGCCACGAATCTTCACTTGCTGGTCGCGACGGCCGAGGTATTCGATCACGCCATCGGCGCGCATCCGACCGATATCACCGCTGCGATACAGGCGCGCATCGGCCTGGAACGGATGCGGGACAAAGGCTTCGCGGGTGCGTTGCGGGTCGCGCAGATAACCGCGTCCCACGCCGACACCGCCGATGCACAATTCTCCGGGTACACCGACAGGGACCAGGCGCAGCGCCGAGTCGAGAACGAACACCTGGTTATTGGCGGTCGGCTTGCCGATGGGCATGTGCAGGCAGTCGTCGGCGGGGGCTTGGGTGATGGGGTAGAAGGCGACGTCGTCCGAGCATTCGGCGGGGCCGTAGGCGTTCATCAACGGGATCGCCGGGAAGCGGGCGAACCAATCCCGGGCCAGGGCCGGCGGCAATGCCTCGCCGGTGGGCAACAGCCAGCGCAGGCTCGCCAGGGAGTGGTGCGCCTGGCTTTCCTGGAGCATGCCGCGAATCAGCGCCGGTACGGTTTCCAGCAGCGTCAACTGCTGTTCTTGAACGGCGTCGAGCAGGGCCACTGGGTCGTGGGCCTGGGCATCGGGAAGAATATGCACGGTGGCGCCGAACAGCGGCGCGGCGAGGAATTGCCAGACGCTGATATCGAACGCCGCCGAAGCGGTCTGGGCAATGCGGTCGTGCTCACCCAGGCCCAGGCTCGGGACTTTGCCGAACATGTTGTTGAGCATCCCCCTTTGTTCGACCATCACGCCTTTTGGCGTGCCGGTGGAGCCCGAGGTGAAGATCACATAGGCCAGTTGATCGGGGTTATGTGCATAGCTCACCGGCGGCTGCTCGCGGCCTTGCCAGAGCGCCTGGGCGATCAGGCAGGTGGGTTGCTGGCGCATCTGTGGCAGGACATTGTCCAGTGCCGAGGTCGCGTGCTCGCACGCCAACAAAAGCGGCGCTTCGCCGAGGTTCAGCACCTCCGCCAGGCGGGCGTGGGGCTGTTGGATGTCCAAGGCCTGGAACGCCGCGCCGACCTTGAGCGTGGCGATCATCATCGTCAGCAAGGCCAAGCCTCGCTCAGCGAACAGCGCCACCAGGGTTTCCGGACCGGCACCGGCGGCTTGCAGCGCATGGGCGATGGCGTTGGCGCGGCGGTCCAGTTCGGCGTAGGTCAGCGATTGTCCCTGGCATACGGCAGCCAGGTGTTGCGGGCGGCTGCGTACTTGCTCGGCGAACAACGCCGCATAACCGCGCTCCAGCGGGAAGTCGACGTCGCTGCGGTTGCAGTCGATCTGCAACTGCCGACGTTCCGCTTCGGGCAGCATGTGCAGGCTGCCCAGGGGCGCCTGGGGCGTTTCCAGCATGCCCGAAAGCAACTGCACCAAATGCCCGAGCATGCGCTGTACGGTGTCAGTGCTGAAGCGCTGGCTGTCGTAGGACAGGCGAATGCCCAGGCGGTCGCCGGGGTACAGCACCACCGTCATCGGGAAGTTGGTGTGCACGCGGTCTTCATAGATGTCGATGCTGAAGGCGTCCAGTTGCACGCTGTTGATGTCCAGCGGCGCGTTCTCGAACACCACCAGGCTGTCGAACAACTGCTGGCCGCGCGGCACTTGGCTGCAACGCTGGATGTCCACCAGCGAGGCGCTTTCGTGTTCGCGCAATTGCGCGTTGTGGGACAGCAGCGCCTGCAACCAGTCGGCCACTGGCGCCTCTGGGTCGACATCGATGCGCAGTGGCAGGCTGTTGATGAACAGGCCGACCATTTCTTCTACACCGGCCAGGTCAGTCGGGCGACCGGCCACGGTCACGCCGAACAACACGTCGCGGTTGCCGCTGTAGCGCGACAGCAACAGCGCCCAGGCGCCCTGGATCCAGGTGTTGGGTGTCAATTGATATTGCTGGCACAGCTGCTGCAGGCGCTGGGTCTGGGCGATGCTCAGGGTCTGGTCGAAGTCGCCGACCTGTTCCGGTGCCTGCTCCGGACGGGCCACGGGGCTGTCCACATGCAGCGGCGTTGGCTCGCTGAAACCGGCCATTTCGGCCTGCCAGAATGCGTGGGCGGCGGCCATGTCATGGCGTTCCAGCCAGCTCATGTAGCCGCGGAACGAGCGCAGGCGCGGACGGGCCACCGGCTCCTGGCGCACGATGGCCTGGTAGATCGCCAGCAGGTCTTCCATCAGCAGGCCGAAGCACCAGGCGTCGGTCAGGATGTGGTGGAAGCTGCGCACCACGGCGAAGCGTCGCTCATCGAGTTGGAACACCCGTAGATGGGTCAGCGGCGCACAAGCCATGTCGAAGCCTTGCAGGCGTTGTGCTTCGAGGGCCTGATCCATCGCCAGGCGCTGCTGCTCTTCGTCGAGATGGCGCAGGTCCTGCCAGTCGAACGCCCGATGGGTCTGGCGGTACACGCATTGCAGCGGCTCATGGTCGTCTTGCCACCAGAAGGCGGTCCGCATCATGGGGTGGCGCTCGAGGAACAGCTGCCACGCGGCTTCCATCGCCGGGCGTTGCAATACTCCGTCCCAGCTGTAGCGTTGTTGCATCAGGTAGATGCCGCTGTGGGGCTGCAACAAGGTGTGCAGGAGCATGCCCTGTTGCATCGACGACAGCGGGTAGACGTCTTCGATGTTCAGCCAGTCCAGCGGTTCGGCGGCCAGGGTCGCCGCTTGCTTGTGGCACAGCGGGAATGCCTGGCTGGCAGGACGCAACTCGGCTGCGGTGACGAGCCCGGCGAGGTCGTTCAGGCGTTGGGCCAGGCGCGGCGCCCAGTCGGCGGCGAGGACACCGTGGCTGCGCAGGTGCAGGCAATCGCCCTGCCACCAGGCGTCCAGGGTCAGCGGGCAAGTCGATGCCGTCGATGGGCTTGCGGCTTCGACCTGGGCCAGGATGCCGCGTTCTTCGCGATGGCTGTCGAGGTTGCCCAGCCAGCGAATGGCGACCGAGGCCGCCGGCAGCTCACGCAGCGGTTCTTGCAGGTAGGTATTGTCCGACAGGTAACGAAGGGCGCCATAGTCGACGCCGTGTTGCGGGTAGGCGCGCATCTGCGCGACCAGTGCCTGCAAGCGTTGCAGCAGGCTGTCGCCTCCGGGCTGGAGGAAGTACGGCACCGCCAGGGCCAAGGGCCCCATGATGCGCGCCGGGTCGAGGTCGGCCACGGCAATCGGCGCATCGACCGGCAAGCGCTCGGCGCTCGGCCGGGCATCCTGCACGCTCAGCGCGACCCGGCCGTTGCCGCACAGTTCACGGCACTGTTCGGTCACGGCAGCGGCCAACAGACTGTTCCAGTCCAGTTGCAGCACCTCGCCCAGGCGCTTGAGTTCGCCTGAAGTGGTGGCTGGCAAGGTTTGTTCGGCCACGCTGGCCGGCTGCTGGCTGTCAGGCAGTTGCAGCGGTTCCAAGCCTGCATATTGCAGCCAATGTTCCCAGGCGTCGTCCAGGGCGTCACCCTGAGCGTGGGCCTGCTGGTGCCGCGTCCATTGGGTAAAGTCGCCCCCGGTGTAGGACAGGCGCACCGGCCGCTGATAACGCAGTTGCGCCAGGGCCAGATTGAGGTCGGTCAGCAGCAGCGACCAGGACGCCTCGTCCAGGCACAGCGGATGAGCGGCCAGCAGCAGGGAATACTTGCCGCCGACCTCCAGCAGGCTGGCGTGCAGGGTTTGGCCTGCGTCCAGTTCCAGCGCGTCGACCCCGGCCTGGGCCAAGGTTTGCAGTTGCGCCGGGGCGCAGGTCTCCAGTTTTTCGGTGGTGATGACCGGGGCCTTGGCCGCGACCAGCACCCGTTGCTGCCACTCGCCGTCCGGCAGGGCCTTGAGCGCCAGGCGCAGGGCCTGGTGGTGTTGCTGCAACGCGGCGATGGCCTGGGTCAGCAGCTCGCTATCGATGGCCTGGGTCAGCGCCACGCAACGCCAGGTGGCGTGCAACGGCCCTTGTTGCAGGCGTGCTCGTTGCCCGGCGGCCAGTGGCAGGTCATAGCCATCGGTAATCTCGTGTGCCACGCCATGGCTGGCATCGGCGCCGAGCACCCGGGCGATATCAGCGATGGTGCGGTTTTCGAAGAGCTGGCGGGGCGTGAGTTTCAGCCCTTGCTGGTTGGCGCGGGCGATGATCTGCAAGTTGATGATCGAGTCGCCGCCCAGGGCGAAGAAGTTGTCATGCACGCCGACACGTTCAAGCTTCAGGACGTCCTGCCAGATAGCCGCCAACTGCGCTTCGACTTCATTGCGCGGGGCAACGTGGGTGGCGCTGTCGTCCGTGGTTTTTTGCGGGAGCGGCAAGCGTTGCACATCGACCTTGCCGTTACGGGTCAGGGGCAGTTCGTCGAGGGTGATGAAGTGCGCCGGCACCATGTAGTCCGGGACCCGCGCCGCAAGGTCGTTACGCAGTTTCGTGGCGGACAACGACTGGCTGGCGACCAGGTAGGCCACCAGGCGCAGGCTGCCGTCCAGTTCCACGGCACGGACCAGTGCCTGTTCGATCAGCGGCGACAGGCGCTTGAGCTGCGCTTCGACTTCGCCCAGCTCCAGGCGGTTGCCGCGGATCTTGACCTGGCTGTCGACCCGACCGAGGAACGCCAGTTGGCCGTCCACTTGCCAGCGCACACGGTCGCCGGTGCGATACCAACGTTGCTGATCGGCGTCGAGGTGAAAGCGTTCGGCGGTCAGGTCCGGGCGGTGCAGGTAACCCCGGGCCAGGGCGCCGTTGATCAGCAGTTCGCCGGATACCCCGGTGGGCACCAGGCGGCCGTTGGCATCCACCACTTGCAGTCGGCGGTTCGGCAGCGGCCGGCCGAGGGCGATGCTGCGCAAGCCCGCCGGCAACTCGGTGGCAATCGCCCCGACTGTCGCTTCGCTCGGCCCATAGTGGTTGAACACCCTGAGCCCTGGCGCCAGGCGGTTGACCTGTTCCAGCAGCGCCGGGCTGAGAGCGTCGCCACCGAAGACCAGCAGGGCGCGGGGCAGCAGGCGGGCATCGGGCAACGCCTGCAACAGGCCGGCCAGATGGCTTGGGGTGATCTTCAGCACATCCACCGGGTGTTGGTCGAAGAGTTCGGCCAGTGCCAGAGGGCTGAAACCGCTGTCTTCATCCACCAGCAACAGGCTGGCGCCGCTGCACAGGGCGCCGAACAGTTGGGTGTGGCCGAGGTCGGCGGCGATGCTCGACAGCAAGCCGTAGCGGGCCATCGGTGGCGGGTTGAGGACCGCGTGCACCGCCGTCAGGTAATCGACGATGGATTGGTGCTCGACCACCACCCCCTTGGGGGTGCCGGTGGAGCCCGAGGTGTAGATCACGTAGGCGGCGTCAGTCGGGCTGCGGTCCACGGCCGGTGGAGTGTCTGGCTGGGAGGCGATGGCGTCGGCCTGTTCCGCCAGCCACAGCGTTGGCGTGTGCTCGGCCAGGCCTTTGAGCAAGGGCGAGGCGGCGGCACCGATCAGCAGCGCGGCTCGGCTGTCCACCAGCACGTCGGCCAGGCGCCCGGCAGGCTGTTTGAGGTCCAGCGGCAGATAGGCGGCGCCAGCCTTGAGGGTGGCCAGCAGGGCAATCACGAACTCGGCGCTGCGTTCCAGGGCCAGTGCCACGACGCTGTCGTGGCCGATGCCCTGGGCACGCAAATACTGGCTGAGGCGGTTGGCTTGCTGGTCCAGTTCACGGTAAGTCAGGGCGACCTGAGGGTCGCGGACCGCCAGGTGTTCCGGGTGGGCGGCCACCTGCTCTTCGAAGCGCTGGTGCAGGCACGCAGAAGGCACTGGCAGTTGCACGCCACGACCCTGCACGAGCAGTTGCTGGCGTTCTTCAGGGCTCAGCCACTCCAACTCGCTGACCCGGCACTGCGCTTGCGCCGTCATCGCCAGCAGGATGGCGCGCAATTGGGCCGACAGCACCGAGACCTCGGCATCGCTGAAGCGACTGCGGTCGTAACTGATCAGGTAGTGCAGTTGTTTGTCCGGCACCACGATCAGCGACAACGGGAAGTGGTTGCGGCCTTGGGTGAGGGTGATGCCGTCGGCCTGCTGGTCGTTGCTCGGGGCACTGAAACTCAAGCCGCCGGTGTCCTGGTTGAGCGCGTCGGTGACCGGGAAGTTTTCGAACACCAGGATCGAGTCGAACAGCGCCTGTTCAGCGGCGATGCGCGTCATCGACTTGAGCTTGCCCAGCGGCAGATAGGCGTGGTGGCGCAGATCGCTGTTGGCTTGCTGCAAGTGTTGCAGCCAGGCCACCAGCGTCGACGCATCCGCCCATTGCACGCGCAGCGGCAAGGTATTGATGAACAGCCCGACGGTGCTGTCCACCGCCGCCAGGTTCTCCGGACGCCCGGCGACGGTGACGCCATAGACCACGTCGTCACGCCCGGCGTGCTGGCCCAGCAGCAGTGCCCAGGCGCCCTGGATCAACGTGTTGATGGTCAGGTCGTTGTGGCGGGCGAAATGCGCCAGTTGCTCGGTTTCGCTGGCCGTCAGCAGACTTTCCCGCTCGGCGAACGGCGCCCCTGCCGGTGCCGGCTGGCGTACGGCGAAGGTGGGCAGCGGGGTCGGCTCGCTCACGTCCTGCAATTGCTCGCGCCAGAAGCCTTCGGTGGCGGCCATGTCCTGTTCCGCCAACCAGGCGATGTAGTCCCGGTAAGGACGGGTCGGCGCCAGGTCGGCGGGGCGGCCATGAGCCTGCTCGTAGTACAGCGCCAGCCATTCCTGGACGGCGATGCCGACGCTCCAACCGTCCATGAGAATGTGATGGAAGGTCCAGATCAGGTGCCAGCGTTCGGGTGCCAGGCGCACCAGGCACACGCGCATCAGCGGCGAGTCATTGAGCTCCAGGGGTTGCGCCCGCTGCTCCAGTGCCAACTGTTCCAGCGCGGCCTGGGGCTCGGCGCGGTCTTGCCAGTCCAGTTCGGTCAGGGGCAATGGCACTTCCTGTTGCACCACCTGATAGGCATCGTCCAGCTCTTCCCAGAGAAACGCACTGCGCAGCACGGCGTGGCGCTGCATCAGCGCCTGCCAGGCGCCGCGAAACGCGCTCAGTTGCAGCGGGCCGTTCATGTCCAGGCTCAACTGCTGGTAATAAACTCGCGAATCCGGTTCATAGACGCTGTGGAACAACAGGCCGTGCTGGGTCGGCGAAAGGGAGTAGATGTCTTCGATGTTGTTCATGCTTGCTTGGTCCATTTCAAAGTCTTGAAAACTCAAGTGAGTCGATCAAGGCGCCTGCGCAGGCGCCGTGTCGCTCGCTAGCTTTGGGAATTGGGTTTGGTCTTGAGCTTGCCCAGCAGCTTGTCCAGGGATTTCTGGTTCAGCGCCTTGGCCAGCGGGAAGTCCGCAGGCATCAGCGAACCGGCCTGCGGATCGAGACAGTGTTCGACCAGTGCCTGCAAACGTTCCAGCAGGCGAGCGGGCAAACGGCTGTCGGCGTTCGGCGTGACGCTGTGCCATTGCACACGCAATACGCCGTCCTCCAGCCAAGCCACCACTTCACGGGCATGGGTCACTCGGTTCGCCGGGGCCACGTCCGGCGGCGGGGTCAGGCTGCTGGCGCGTAACCAGCCCGCTGGCGTTTGTTCATGCCCCAGGTAGTTGAACAGCACATCGCCGTGGCTGGCCGGCAACTCGCCGCGCTGGCGCAGCAAGCCGTAGCCCAGCCCCAGGCCGGGTACATCGCGCAAGGCTTGCTTGGCGTTGCGCACCTGATCACCCGCAGCGCCGCGGGCGTTCACCCGCAGTGGGTAGAGGGTGGTGAACCAGCCGACGGTGCGGCCGACGTCCAGCCCGGCAAACGGGGCGTCGCGCCCGTGGCGCTCCAGGTCCACGACGATGTCGCTGCGCTGTTCGACCTCGGCCAAGGTCGCGGCGAGGGCGGCGATCAGCAGTTCTTCCGGTTGTGTGCGGTAAGCCGCGTGGGACTCGGTCAGCCATTGGTGCGTGCGGCGGGCATCCCAGCGGGCCGAGAGGGTCTGGCGCTCGGCGACCGTGGCCATGGGCGGCGGGTTTGCAGAGGTTTGGGCACTCCAGTAGCGATGCTCGGTAGCAGCCTTGGCGGCATGGGCTTGCAGGTGCTCGGCCCATTGGCGATACGAGGTGGTTTTCGCCGGCAACGTCGGCTGCTCGCCACGTTCCAGGGCGCAATACAACTGTTGGAAGTCTTCCAGCAGCGGCGTCCAGGACACCGCATCGACCACCAGGTGATGGGCCACCAGGTACAGGCGCTGCGGTGTGCCTTCCAATAGGGCCGCGGCAAACAGCGGGCCGTGTTGCAGGTCCAGGCTTTGCGCGACGTGCAGCAATTGTTCCGACTGCTCGCAGCAGGTCAGTGGGGCCGGTGCCACCGGCGCGATGTGTGCCTGCCATTGGCCGTCGACGTGGGTGAAACGCAGGCGCAGGGCGTCGTGGTGGGCGACCAGCCGATCCAGTGTGGCTTGGACAATGGCCGGTTCCAGGCGACGGTCGCTGTCGGCGAGCACCGATTGGTTCCAGTGCGCGGCCTGGACCTGCTGCTGGTCGAAAAACCACTGGTGCAACGGCATCAGCGGCATCGGCCCGGTCACGGCGCCTTGTTCGGCCTGGGTCAGCAGGGCCGTGGTCACGTGGGCCAGGGCCGCCGGGGTCGGCGAACGGAACAGGTCCCGTGGCGTGAGCGAATAGCCCTGTTCCCGCAAGCGCGAGATCAGTTTCAGGCCAAGAATCGAGTCGCCGCCCAAGGCGAAGAAACTGTCCGAGGTGCCGATTTCGCGGCCGCCGGTCAAGGTTTCGCCGAGCAGTTCGCCGAACAACTGACAGAGCAGGCGTTCCAGGTCATTGCGCGGTGCCGCGTAGTCTTTCTGGGTGTTTGGCAAGGGCAGGGCGGCCAGGGCCTTGCGGTCGATCTTGCCGTTGGTGCTCAGGGGCAGGGCCGGGATTTGCACCCACACCGCCGGTACCATGTAGGCCGGCAGCTCGGCCGCGAGCTGAATGTCGAGGTCCGACTGCGCGGTGCTACTGCTGTAGAACGCCACCAGGCGGTTGTCGATGACCAGGGTGCAGGCGCCGGTGATGGCCGGCAGGTTCAGCAGGGCTGAGTCGATTTCCCCCAGCTCGATGCGCTGCCCACGCAACTTCACCTGATGGTCGAGACGCCCCAGGTACTCGATGTTGCCATCGGCCAGGAAGCGGCAACGGTCACCGGTGCGGTAAAGGCGATCACCGGCCACGAACGGGCTGGCGAGGAAGCGTTCTTCGGTGAGGTCCGGGCGTTTTAAATAGCCGCGGGCCACGCCGACGCCACCGATATACAGCTCGCCGATGCTGCCAATCGGTAGCGGTTGCATGGCTTCATCGAGGATGTACAAGCGCAGGTTGGCGATGGGCTTGCCGATCGGCACGATCGTGTCGTTGGCCGAGCAGCGCCAGACCGAGACGTCGATGGCCGCTTCGGTGGGGCCGTACAGGTTGACCAGCGCCGCCGGATGTTGGCCCATGAAGCGCCGCACCAGGTCCACCGGCAAGGCTTCGCCACTGGCGAATACCTGGCGCAGGCTGTGGCAGTCGGCCAGGCTCGGCTCTTCGACAAAGGCCCGCAGCATCGACGGCACGAAGTGCAAGGTCGTGACCCGTTCCTGCTGGATCAACTGGCTGAGGTAGGCCGGGTCGCGATGACCGTCCGGACGGGCAACCACCAGGGTTGCGCCGGTGATCAGCGGCCAGAAGAACTCCCACACCGACACGTCGAAGCTGTACGGGGTTTTCTGCAGCACACGGTCGTTCGGGCCAATCGGGAAGGCCTCCTGCATCCAGTGCAGGCGGTTCATCAAGGCGCCGTGTTCGTTCATCACGCCTTTGGGTTGGCCAGTGGAACCGGAGGTGTAGAGCACGTAGGCCAGGTCATTGGCCTGGACGCTGATCGGTTCTGCGACTTCAGCGTTTGGCAACGCATCCAGCGTCCAGGCTTGATGAGCGGCTGGCAGGCGCGATAGCCATTGCGCTTGAGTCAAGGTGACCTTGGCGTCGGCGTCTTCGATCAGGAAGGCCAGACGCGCGGCAGGCAACTCCGGATCCAGCGGCAGCCACGCGGCGCCGGCATGGACGATGCCGAGCAAGGCCACGACCATCTCCACGGAACGCTCCATGCACAGCGGCACGATGCTGTCGCTGCCTACGCCGGCGGCGCGCAGGGCCCTGGCGACGGTTTGCGCCCGCTGGTCCAGTTCGGCATAAGTCAGGCGCTGGCCTTCGAACACCAGCGCCGGGGCGTTGGGGCTCAGGGCTGCTTGCTGGCTCAGGGCGGTGTGCAGGTTGGTTGGGCCGCTGTAATGACGTTCGGTGGCGTTCCAGCAGTCGAGTTGCTGCTGGTCCTGCTGTTGCGGGAACAGTTCGACCAGGGTGCGCCCAGGGGTTGCCACCAGGGCGTCGAGCAGCGCGCACCACTGCGCGCTCCAGCGTTGCATCGTCGCTTCGTCGTACAAGGCCGATTGGTATTCCAGCGCCAGCGTCATGTCGCTGCCGTCGTCCTGGACTTCCCAGCTCTGTTCAAACTTGGCGTCGATCACCGGCAGCATCTGCTCTTCGACGTTCAGCCCCGGCCATTGGCTGCTGTCGACGCGGCCGTAGTTGAGGGAGAACAGCACTTGGAACAACGGCGTGCGGTTCAAGTCGCGGTTTTGCGCGATGGCTCCGACCAGGGTGGCGAAAGGCAAGTCGGCATGGGCCTGGGCGGCGCGCAGGTCGGCCTCGAGGCTGGCGAGCAGTTGCTCGGCCGGGGCCCGTTGGTCGACGTCACTGCGGATCACCAGGGTGTTGACCAGGCAGGCCAGCAGCGTCTGGGTTTGGGCGTGGTCACGTTGGTCCGCCGGGGTGCCGAGGCGAATCTCCCGCTGGCCGCTGTAGCGGGCCAGCAGCGCGCTCAGGGCTGTGGCCAGCACCACGTAGGTGGTGGTGCCGCGCTGACGGGCGAACTGTCGGATGGCTTCGGCGCGCTCGCTGCCCAGGCGGACAGTCAGTTGCCGGGCGCGACGGTCGGCTTCGGCGCCGCGTGGATGGTCGATGGGCAGGTCGAGTTGATAGTCCTCCTGGCCCAGATGGTTTTTCCAGTAGTCCAGGCTGTCGCTGCGCCGGGCTTGGGTGTCCGGGTGCTGTTGCCACAGGGCAAAATCGACGTAGTCGATCTCCAGCGGCGTCCAGGCAGGCGACTGCCCGTTGAGGCCGGCGGCGTAGGCCTGGGTCAGTTCGTCGATGAGCAACTGCATGGCCCAACCGTCGGTGGCGCTGTGGTGCAGGCACACCAGCAACAGGTTTTCGTCGCTGTCCTGGCGTTGCAGCAGGTGCGCACGCCAAGGCGCGGCGGAGGCCAGGTCGAACGGTGTCATCAGTTCGTCCTGGGCGTTGGCGCAGGTCGCTGCCCAGTCCTGGGTCGCAACGCGAGTGACCGCGAGCGCCGGCCCGTGGTCGTCGATCAGCAATTGCGGTTCGCCGTCGACGTCGACGATCCGGCTGCGCAGCACCAGGTGGCGCTGGCTGACTTGCGCAAAGGCCTCGCGCAAGACCTGGACCTGCAACTCGCCGCGCAAGGTCAGGGCGAACGGCATGTGGTATTCGCGGGACTCCGGCACCAGGCGGCTGAGCATCCAGAACCGGCGCTGGGCCAGACCCAGGGGCAATTGCGCCGGGCGCGGTTGTGCGCTGATCGATTCACCGGGCGTCGCCGCGCACAGATGCTCGGCCAGGGCCACGACTGTCGGTTGGGCGAACACCAGCGGCAAGGGCAGGGACACCCCCAGGCGCTCACGGACCCGGCTGACCAGGCGGGTGGCCAGCAAGGAGTGGCCGCCGAGTTGGAAGAAGTGGTCCTCGATGCCGACGTCTGAACAGCCCAGCACCTCGCTGAACAGTTCGCAAAGCACGGTTTCAGTGGCATTACGCGGCGCGGTGCGTGGCTGGTCGCTTTGGCTGTGTGGCAGCGGCGTGGCGGCCAATGCCTTGCGGTCGAGCTTGCCGTTGCTGTTGAGCGGCAGGCGGTCGAGCTGCACGAACACGCCTGGCTGCATGTGCCCGGGCAGGCTGTCGCTCAAGTCTGCACGCAGGGTCGCTTCATCGGCGTCACCGCACCAGAAACTCACCAGGCGTTGGTCGAGCAACAAGGTGGCGGCGTCGCGAACACCGGCCTGGGCCAGCAGCGCAGCATCGATTTCACCCAGCTCGATGCGCTGCCCACGCAGTTTCACCTGATGGTCGAGACGCCCCAGGTACTCGATGTTGCCATCGGCCAGGAAGCGGCAACGGTCACCGGTGCGGTACAGGCGATCACCGGCCACGAACGGGCTGGCGAGGAAGCGTTCCTCGGTGAGGTCCGGGCGTTTCAAATAACCCCGGGCCACGCCGACGCCGCCGATGTACAGCTCGCCGATGCTGCCAATCGGCAACGGTTGCATGGCTTCGTCGAGGATGTACAAGCGCAGGTTGGCGATGGGCTTGCCGATCGGCACGATTGCATCGTCCGCCGAGCAACGCCAGACCGAGACGTCGATGGCCGCTTCGGTCGGGCCGTACAGGTTGACCAGCGCGGCCGGGTGTTGGCCCATGAAGCGCCGCACCAGGTCCACCGGCAGGGCTTCACCGCTGGCGAATACCTGGCGCAGGCTGTGGCAGTTGACCAGGCTCGGCTCTTCAACAAAGGCCCGCAGCATCGACGGCACGAAGTGCAAGGTCGTGACCCGTTCCTGCTGGATCAACTGGCTGAGGTAGGCCGGGTCGCGATGACCGTCCGGGCGGGCGACCACCAGGGTCGCGCCAGTGATCAGCGGCCAGAAGAACTCCCACACCGACACGTCGAAGCTGTATGGGGTTTTCTGCAGCACACGGTCGTTCGGGCCAATCGGGAAGGCGTCCTGCATCCAATGCAGGCGGTTCATCAAGGCGCCGTGTTCGTTCATCACGCCTTTGGGTTGGCCGGTGGAACCGGAGGTGTAGAGCACGTAGGCCAGGTCGTTGGCCTGGACGCTGATCGGTTCTGCGACTTCAGCGTTTGGCAACGCATCCAGCGTCCAGGCTTGATGAGCGGCTGGCAGGCGCGACAGCCATTGCGCTTGAGTCAAGGTGACCTTGGCGTCGGCGTCTTCGATCAGGAACGCCAGACGCGTGGCAGGCAACTCCGGGTCCAGCGGCAGCCACGCGGCGCCGGCATGGACGATGCCGAGCAAGGCCACGACCATCTCCACGGAACGCTCCATGCACAGCGGCACGATGCTGTCGCTGCCTACGCCGACGGCGCGCAGGGCCCGGGCGACGGTTTGCGCCCGCTGGTCCAGTTCGGCATAAGTCAGGCGCTGGCCTTCGAACACCAGCGCCGGGGCGTTGGGGCTCAGGGCTGCTTGCTGGCTCAGGGCGGTGTGCAGGTTGGTTGGGCCGCTGTAATGACGTTCGGTGGCGTTCCACTCGATCAGTTGGCGATGACGCTCGTCCGCCGGTAGCGGTGTCCAATCACCGAGGCGGGTTTGTGGCGCTTCGAGCATGGTTTCCAGCAGTTGTTGCCACTGTTCCAGCCAACGCCGAGCGGTGGTTTCGCTGAACAGCGCGGCGCGGTATTCCAGCAACACCGACAGCACCTCGCCGTCGTGCACTTCCCAGTTCAGGTCGTACTTGGTGGCCTGGGCGGTCACCGCGCGTTCACTGACCTGCAACCGCGGCCATGGCTGGCTCGACGAGTCGGCGTTTTGCATGGCGAACAGCACTTGGAACAGCGGCGTCTGGCCGAGGCTGCGCGAAGGCTTCAAGTGCTCCACGACCTGGTCGAACGGCACGTCCTGATGCTGTTGGGCATCCAGCACACGATTGCGCACCTGGCCCAGCAAGCCTTCGAAGTCTTGCGCCGGATCCAGGTCGGCGCGCATGACCACGGTGTTGACGAAGCAGCCGATCAGCGGCTGCAGCTCGGCGAATGGCCGCTGGGCCACCGGGCTGCCGATTCGCACGTCGCGTTGGTTGGCGTAGCGGCCCAAGAGCAGTTGCGCGGCACCGAGCATGAGCATGTACAGGGTGGCACCGCGTTGCTGGGCAAACTGCCGCAGGCGTTCCACCAGGGCAGGGGGCAATTGCAGTTGCACGGCGCCGGCCGCCGGGGCGAGCTCGTTTGGACGGCCCTGTTCGGTCGGCAGGTCCAGCAGGTAGTCGCCGTCCTCCAGTTGGTTGCGCCAGTATTCCAGTTGGCTGCTGAACGCAGTCTGTTGACCGGGCTCGCGCTGCCAGAGGGCGTAATCGGGGTATTGCAGCGCCAGCGCCGGCAGTGCCGCCGGAGTGCCTAGGCACTGGGCGGTGTAGCACTGGCGCAGTTCATCCAGCAGGTTCTGGCTGGAGGCGTCATCGGTGGCGCAGTGGTGCACGCTGAGCAACAGCAACGACTGGACGCCGCCGCTGCGTTGCAGCAACGTGGCCCGGACCGGCACTTCGGCGGCGAGGTCGAAACGGCGGCCGGTTTCTGCGTGGATCGCCGCGTCGGTCAGTTGCTGCCACTGCTCGTCGCTGGTCGCCTGCAGTGTCGTCACCTGTACGGTGAGATCGACCTTCGGTTCGATGATCAACGCCAGCCCGCCATCGGTATCGCGCACGATGCGGCTGCGCAGGATCTCGTGGCGTTGGACCACGCTGTTCAGGGCTGATTGCAGGGCCTGGACGTTGAGTTCGCCGTCCAATTGCACGGCACTGACCACGTTGTACTCGCCACCGCCGGCACTCAGTTGTTCGAGGAACCACAAGCGTTGCTGTTCGAACGACAGCGGCAGGCGCGCCGGACGTGCCGCCGCAACGAAGGTCGCCGCCGGGGCTTGCAGGGGATCGCCCAGTAGTGCAGCCAAGGCGTCGAGGGTCGGGTGTTCGAACACCGCCCGCAACGGTGGCACGGTAGAGAACTGTTGGCGCAGGCGGGCAAACAGCGCCGCCGCCAGCAGCGAGTGGCCGCCGAGGTAGAAGAAATGGCTGTCACGGCCGATCTGCGACGATGGCACGTTGAGCAACTCGGCCCACAGGACGGCCAGTTGTCGTTCGGCGGCGCTGCGCGGCGGGTCAAGGGCGTCTGGCGCGGCTTGGATGTCCGGGGCCGGCAAGGCCTTGCGGTTGAGTTTGCCGTTATCGGTCAGCGGCAGTTCATCGAGCAGCACGAATGCCGAGGGCACCATGTAGTCGGGCAGGGCGGCGCCAATGGTTTTGCGCCAGGCGTGGATGTCGGCCTGCTGGTCGCACGTCACGTAGGCCACCAGGCGCTTGTCGCCGGGCACGTCTTCACGGGCCAGCACCACGGCCTGGCGCACGCCCGGTTGGGCGCCGATCAAGGTTTCGATTTCCCCCAGCTCGACACGGAAGCCTCGGATCTTCACTTGATGATCCATGCGTCCCAGGTATTCGAGCTGGCCGTCGGGCAGCCAGCGTACCAGGTCGCCGGATTTGTACATCCGTGCGCCGGGCAGCGACGAGAACCGGTCTTCGATGAACACCTTCGCGGTCTGTTCGGCACGGTTGAGGTAACCCAGGGTCACGCCGGCACCACCGATGTGCAGTTCCCCCGGGACGCCCACCGGCATCGGGTTGAGGAAGGCATCGAGCACATAGGTGCGCACGTTGGCGATGGGTCGGCCGATGATCGGCCGCTGCGGGAAGTCATCCACCGCGCAACCGGTGGCATCCACCGTGCATTCGGTCGGGCCGTAGGTGTTGAAGAAGCGGCTGCCGGCAATTGACGGCAGGCGTTGCCATAGCTGCGTATCCACCGCATCGCCACCGAACAGCACGAAGCGCGGCAGGTACACCTCGCCACGGCGAACGCCGTCGCTTTCGAGCAGGGCTTTGAGCTGGGCCGGGGTGCATTCGAAGGCGTCCAGGCGGGTGTCGCGGAAGAAACCGGCGAGGGCCTCGGGGTCGTAGCGCACGTCTTCCGGGGTCAGGTACAGGCTGTGGCCGTCCAGCAGCAGGATCAGCTCGGCCACCGAACTGTCAAAGGCGAACGAGTAGTTGAAGCTGGTGCGCATCGGCTGGTCGGTGTAGCGGCGATACAAGCCATGGATGCGCGCCCAGGCCAGGTTGACCACCGAACCGTTGGTCACCAGGGTGCCCTTGGGCTTACCGGTCGAACCGGAGGTGTACATGATGTAGGCCAGGTCTTGCGGCCCGGCGAGCGGGGCCGGATTGCTGTCCGGCTGGAGGGCGAACAGGGCCGGGTCGCTGTCCAGGTGCACGCGTGGCAGTTCAGTGCCCAGCTGTTCCAACAAGCCCTGCTGGCCGAGGAACAGTGCCGGTTGCGCGTCTTCGAGCATGTACGCCAGGCGATCCGCCGGGTAGGTCGGGTCCAGCGGTACATAGGCGCCACCGGACTTGAGAATGCCCAGCAGGCCGACCAGCAGCTCCAGCGAACGCTCGACACACAGCGCCACCGGGCGGTTGGCAGCGACGCCGCGGCTGCGCAGGTAATGCGCCACTTGGTTGGCCCGACGGTTCAGTTCGCCGTAGCTCAGGCTGCGGCCTTCGAAACACAGGGCGTCACGCTCCGGGGTACGCTCGGCCTGTTGTTCGAACAACTGGGCGAAGGTCAGGTGCGTCGGCACCGCCATCTCGGTACGGTTCCACTCGACCACGGTGCGTTGCCATTCCGCGTCCATCAGCAGTGGCAAGGCGGCGACTGGGCGCTGGGGCTCGGCGAGCATGTGCTCGAGCAGATGTTCCAGGCGGGCGAGGGTCTGGCGGGCGCTGTCGGCGACGAACAGGTCGAGGGCGAACATCAGCTCCAGCTGGATCGGCGCATTGGCCGGGCACAGCACGTGCAGGTCCAGATCGCATTCGGAGTGCCGCAGTGGCGTGTCCAGGGCTTCGAATTCCAGCCCGGGGAAGCGCAACCGCGACTCCATGGCCAGTTGCTGGGCGACCATCACCTGGTACAGCGGTGCATGGCTGAGGCTGCGTGGCAGTTGCAGGCTGTCGACCAATTGTTCGAACGGCAGGTCCTGATGCAGCAAGCCATTGCGCAGACGCTCGGCCACTTGTTTGACCAGGGCGGTGAAGTCGGCTTGCGGCTCGAAGTCCGCGCGAATCGCCAGGTTGTTCAACAGAATGCCCAGCAGGCCTTCGGTGCTCGGTTGTTCCCGATGGGTGACCGGGGTGCCGACCAGCACCGTGGCATCGCCGCTCAAACGGTGCATCAACACGGCGAAACCTGCGAGCAGGACGGTGAACGGCGTGGTGCCGAGGCGACTGGCAAAGGCGTGTACCCGGCCACTGAGGTCGGCGCTGAGTTCTCGCTGCACGATCCCGGCGCGGTAGCTTTGCACCGAAGGCCGTGGATGATCGGTGGGTAAGGCCAGCAGTGGGCTGGCGTCGCTGTCGCGCCGGTCCAGGGTGGTGGTCCAGTAATCGAGCTGGCGCTTGAGTTCGGCGCCTTGCAGGTGTTCGCGCTGCCAGAGGGCGAAGTCGGCGTATTGCAGTGGTAGGGCCGGCAGTTCGGCCGGTGCGCCGTTGCAACGGGCTTCATAACCCAGGGCCAGTTCGCGCAGGGCGATGGTGGCCGACCAGGCGTCCGAGACCAGGTGATGCAGGGCGATGCCGAGTACGTGCTCGCCCGGCGCCAGGCGCAGCAAACGCGCACGCAGCAGCGGTGGGCAGGTCAGGTCGAACGGTTGCTCGAAGGTGTCTTGCAGGGCATTGAACTGCGCGCCGGCGCGGGCGGTGGCGGTCAGGCTCGACAAGTCTTCGAAGGGCAGCGCGATGTCCAGTGCTGGGCTGATGCGCTGGCATGGCACGCCGTCGGTGCTGTGGATGCCGGTGCGCAGTATTTCGTGGCGCACCAGCAGGTCGTTCAGGCTGGCGTGCAGCGCTTCGACATTGAGTTCACCCTTGAGATGCAGGGCGAACGGGATGTTGAACAGGGTGGTGCCCGGCGTCAGTTGCTCGATGAACCACAGGCGCTGTTGCGAGAACGACAGCGGCAGCAACGTCGGGCGTGGCTGGGCCTTGGGCATGCTGAACGCATTGGCTTGCGGTGCGGCGGCCTCGGCCTGGCGGGCGGCGATGGCCACGGCCAGCAGGGCCACGGTCGGTTGTTCGAACAGCACCCGCAGCGGCAGGTCCAGTTTGAACTGGGTACGCAGGCGAGCGACGATCTGGGTCGCCAGCAGCGAGTGTCCGCCAAGGGTGAAAAAGTTGTCTTCCACGCCTACCGTGTCGCGCCCCAGGACCTCGGCCCAGATGGACGCCACCGTGGTTTCCAGCGCATTGCGCGGGGCGATGCTCTGCTGGGTGTCGGCCTGCCAGTCCAGCTCGCGGGCGGCGAGGGCCTTGCGGTCGACCTTGCCGTTATTGTTCAGGGGCAGTTTGTCCAGGCCGACGAAGGCTGCCGGCACCATGTACGGCGGCAGTTGCGCCCGCAAGTGTTCGCTCAGGCCGTCGCTGCCCTGGGTCTCGTCATGGGCCGACCAGTACGCCACCAGCCAGGCTTCGCCAACGGTGTTTTCCCGCAGCAGGACGGCGGCTTCGCGCACGTTCGGGTGCTGGGCGAGACGGTGTTCGATTTCCGTCAGTTCGATCCGGTGCCCGCGCAGCTTGACCTGCTGGTCGCGGCGGCCGAGGTATTCGATCACCCCGTCCGCACGCCAGCGTCCCAGGTCACCGGTGCGGTACAAGCGACCTTCGAGTTGAGGATGGTCGATAAACGCCTCGGCGGTGCGTTGCGGGTCGTGCAGGTAGCCGCGGCCGACGCCGACGCCACCGACACAGATTTCCCCGGCCACGCCCACCGGCACCGGGCGCAGGGCTTCGTCCAGCACATACAGGCGGTTGTTGGCGGTCGGCTGGCCGATGGGCATGTGGCTGACCTCGGCCCCTGGTGCTTTGAGGATCGGCTGGAAGGCCACGTCGTCGGCGCATTCGGCCGGCCCGTAGGCGTTCATCAGGGCGATGTCGGGGAAGCGGGCGAACCAGTCCCGGGCCACGGTCGGCGGCAGGGCTTCACCAGTGGGCAAGACCCAGCGCAGGTCCGGCAGTTGCAAGTCGCACGGGCACAGCGCGAGCACGGTGCGCATCAGGCTCGGGACGATTTCCAGCACGTTCAAGCGCTCGCTGGCGAGCTCTTGCAGCAGGCGTTGCGGGTCGTGGGCGACTTCATCTGGAAGAATGTGCACGGTGGCACCGAGCACCGGCGCGGCGAGGAACTGCCACACCGAAATGTCGAACGCCACCGACGCGGTCTGGGGAATTCGGTCGGCGGCGCTGAGCCCCAGGGCCGGCACCTTGCCGAAGATGTTGTTGAGCATGCCGCGCTGTTCGATCATCACGCCCTTGGGCGTGCCGGTCGAACCCGAGGTGAACAGCACGTAGGCCAGGCTATCGGGGCGGGCGAGCACCGGCAGTGGCGCGTCGTTGCCAGACGCCCAGCAGGCCTCGGCGAACAGCGCCGCGGGCGCTTGGTCGAGGCCGCTGAGCAAGTGATCGAGCAGGCCGCTGCAGACTTCGCTGGCGACCAGCAACGGGGCGCGGGACAGTCCGAGGATTTCCCGCAGGCGCTCGGGCGGGTGATTGACTTCAAGGGGCAGCATCGCGGCGCCAGCCTTGAACACCGCCAGCATCATGGTCAACAGCGCCAGGCCACGAGGGGCCGCCAGCGCGACCAATTGATCTTCACCGGCGCCGGCTTCGCGCAGAGCGTGGGCCAGGCGCGTGGAACGCAGGTCGAGCTCGGCGTAGGTCAGCGACTCACCGGCGCAGATCGCGGCGACCTGATCACCGCGCTGGGCGACCTGGACGGCAAACAGCTCGGCGTAGCTTTGATCCAGCGGAAAATCGTGGGGGTTGAGCGCCCATTCACCCAGCAACTGTTGGCGTTCGTCGGCGGCCAGCAGTTCGAAGCTGGCCAACGGCGCGTCGGGGGCGGCGAGCATGCTGCGCACCAGGCTGGTGATGTGGCCCAGCAGGCGCTGCACAGTGGCGGCCGCGAAACGTTCGCGGTCATAGGACACGCGGATGCCCAACTGTTCGCCCGGCAGGATCACCACGGTCAAGCCGTAGTGAGTGTGCACGCTGTGGTCCATGCCTTCGAGGCTGAATTGGAAACCGCCTTCGAGGATCTGTTCGTCGATGGGCGCGTTTTCGAACACCAGGATGCTGTCGAACAGGGTCTCGCCCCGGGGGAAATCGCTCCAGCCCTGGATGTCGGTCAAGGGTGTGTGCTCGAAGTCGCGCATGTCGACGTTGAGCTTCTGCAGGTCGCCCAGCCAATTGCCGAGTGAGGCGTTCGGGTCCACGCAAACCCGCAGCGGCAAGGTGTTGATGAACAGACCGATCATTTCCGCGACGCCGGTCAGGTCGGCCGGACGCCCGGCCACGGTGACACCGAAGACCACGTCCTGTTGCCCGCTGTAGCGCGACAGCAGCAACGACCAGACGCCCTGGAAAAACGTGTTCGGCGTGATCCGGCGACTGCGGCAGAACGCCGCCAGCGCTTGGGTTTCCTGCGCGTCGAGGTGAATCAGTTGGTCGTCCACCAGCACCGCATCGGTGTAGCGGTCGCGGGTCACGCCGTTGTCCACGGTCAGTGGCGTGGGGGCGTTGAGACCTTGCAGCTGGCCGCGCCAGAATTGCTCGGCCTTGCTCGCATCCTGGCGTTGCAGCCACTGAATGTAATCGCGAAACGGTCGAGGGCTTTTCAGTTCCGGCGTACGGTCGTTGCACAGCGCTTCGTAGACTTTGAGGAAGTCCACGGTCACCAGGGAAATGCACCAGGCGTCCATCAGGATGTGGTGGAAGCTGCGAATGAATTCGTAGGACTCGTCAGCCAGGCGCACCAGCCGGAAGCGAATCAGCGGTGGCTTGGACAGGTTGAAGCCGACTTTCTGCTCGTCTTCCAACAAGGTGCGGATCCGCGCTTCCTGCTCATGGGGGGCTAGCCCGCGCAGGTCGAGAGTATCCAGCGGCACCTTGACCTGGCGGTGGATCACCTGCACCGGTTGCTTCTGGCTTTTCCACTGGAAACTGGCGCGCAGGGAAGGGTGCAGCGCCACCACCTGGCGCCACGACTCGAGGAACGCCTCTTCATCGATGGCCCCACCGATGCGGTAGCGATCCTGCATCAGGTACACACCGGAGTCTTCGTGCAGCAAGGAGTGGAACAGCATCCCTTGTTGCAGCGGCGACAGCGGGTAAATGTCTTCGATCGGGTTGCCGGTGGTTTTTTCGGTGGTCATTGAAAGCGTCCTGCGTAAAAAGGGGCAACGGTGATGGCGGGGCGACGGGAGGAACCGTTCACAGGTCGGCCTCGTCCAGTTCGGCCATCAGTGCTTGCATTTCGTCATCGGACAGGCCCGAGGCGCTGAACTCGGTGCTGTCGGCTTGGGGCTCGGCGGCGCTCGGATCCAGCGGTTGCGCGACCTCGGCCATGGCCGCGATGGTCTGGCGTTCGAAGACTTGCTTGGCCGACAGCGCAATGCCTTGCTCATGGGCCTGGGCCACCACTTGCAGGCTCAGGATCGAGTCGCCGCCGATGGCGAAGAAGTTGTCGGTGACGCTCACCGTCGAGAGCTTCAAGACCTTGGCGACGATCGCTTGCAGGGTGGTTTCCATGGCGTTGCGCGGCGCCACGTGGGTGCTTTCGTCGAACTGATCCGGGTCGGGTAACTGGCGGGTGTCGAGCTTGCCGTTGGGCGTGCGCGGAAAGCTCGCCAAGGTCAGCACCAGGGCCGGCACCATGTACGATGGCAGGCGTTCACCGAGGAAGCGCTTGATCGCTTCCGAATCCGGCGCGTAGCCATGGGCGGCCAGGACGTAGGCGAGCAGGCGTTTACCAGCGGCCTGTTCCTGGACGATCACCGCGGCTTCGCGCACGTCGCTGTGGCTGCACAACTGGCGCTCGATTTCGCCCAGCTCGATGCGGTAGCCACGCACCTTGACCTGATGGTCCTTGCGCCCGAGGAACGCCAGGCGCCCGTCGGCCAACCAGCACGCCAGGTCACCCGTGCGATAGGCACGGGTGCCGTCGGCCAGGGTGACAAAGGCCTTGGCGGTTTCTTCGGGCTTGTTGCGATAGCCACGGGCCAGGGTCGGGCCGGCGAGGACGATTTCACCCGGTTCGCCAATGCCGCAGGCGCTGTCGAATTCGTTCAGCAGGCGCAGGTCCATGCCGGCAATGGGGCGGCCGATGCTGACGTTCCGGCCCGGCTCCAACACCTCATAGGTGGCCCAGACCGTCGCTTCAGTGGGGCCGTATTCGTTCACCAGCCGGGCGTGTGGCAAGGTCTTGTTGTGTTGCGCGATCAGTGACGGTGGGCAAGCCTCGCCGGCGACGATCCAGCAGGCGAGGCTGTCGGTTTCCCCGCTGCGCTGCAATTGATCGAGTAGGGCCTGGTACAGCGACGGCAAGGATAGGCCATGGCTGACCTGATGCTGGGCAATTAACTGCGCCAGGCGGGCCATCTCCAGCTCTTCACCCGGGGCGGGCAACACCAGGCGTCCGCCTTGGGCCAGGGTCCAGAAAATCCCGGCGACCGAACTGTCGAAGGCAAACGACGACAACAGCAGGTAGGCGCGCACCGGCGTCTCGTAGGCCGCCATGCGCACCTGGGTCGAGAAACTCAGCGCGCCGTGGCTGATTTCCACAGCTTTTGGCGCACCGGTCGAGCCCGAGGTGTAGATCAAGTAGGCGAGGTCGTTCGCGTCTGGCAACGGCAGTGTTGGCAAATCGCCGAGGTCCGGCGTTGCCAGGTCATCCAGCACGAAGCGTTGCAGGTGGGCCGGCACGCTGTCGGCCAGTTCGGCGCTGACCACGATGTGGGCGATGGCGCTGTCGGCGAGCATGTAGGCGCGGCGGTCGGCGGGGTAGGTTGGGTCGATTGGCACGTAGGCGCCACCGGCTTTCAAGACGGCGAGCATGGCGACAATGGCCGCGTTGCTACGGGCGAACAGGATGCCGACGGGCACCCCGGGACCGATGCCGGCGGCGACCAGTCGATGGGCCAGCTGCGTGGCGCAGGCGTCGAGGCGGCCGTAGCTCAGGTCGCCGTCCTGGTCGCTGAGGGCGATGGCGTTCGGTTGCTGGCGAACCTGGCGGGCAATCAACTCCACCAGTGTCACTGGTTCGATGGACGGTACGCTCGCGCCAGCGCCGATCAGTTGCGCTTGCAGCGCGCCACCCAGGGGCAATTGGGCCCAGGCCCGTTGCGGTTCGGCGAGGGCGCCTTGCAACAGTTGCAGCCATTGCTCGGCGAGGCAACCCGCGGCTTCGGTGCTGAGGGCATGGCGGTCGTAGACCAGCTGCGCGTGCAGGCTGTCGGGCAATTGGCGGACGTTCAGGCACGCTTTCAGCGGGTTCATCACCGCACTGGCCTGACGCTCCCGGGCATCGCCCGAACGCCAGGCAAAGGCGTATCCGGCATCGAGGGTGCCAGTGTAATAGTCCTGCCAGCCGACCGCCCGTTCCAGGGTGGCGGCCACTTGCGTGCTTTGCTCCAGCAGGGTCGCCTGGGCATCCAGTGCGATGCTCACGGGCAGGCATTGCTCGAACAGACCCAGGGTGTTCTCCAGTTCCGCGCCGCGACTTTCATGGATCAGGGTGAGCGGCACCTGTTGCTGGCCGGCCAGTCGTCCCAGCACCGCTGCCCATGCCGTCAGCAGCAGCTCCGGGGTCAGGGCCGGGTGGCGGGCGAGGTCGGCCGGCAGCGCCAGGTCCAGTCGGGTCGGCGCAAACCGGCCTTCGAGGGTCGCTTCGAGGGGCAGTTGCAGGGTGGCCTGTTCGGTTTCGTCCGAGGGTTTCCAGAAGCTCACGCCCGGATGGTCCGGCGCGTCTTCAACCAGGCTCCAGCGCCATTCGGCGTAGTCGGCGTATTGCAAGGTGTCGGACAGGTCCGTGGCGTTGTCTTGCAGCAATGCACCGGCCAGCCATTTCAGGCTGGCGAGGTCGAAGTGGCTGCTGGCTGCCGCCAGGTCCAGGACCGTTTGTTCATCGGACAGGCGTACCAGGGTCACGCACAGGGGCGCCGTCCAGTCGCGGGGCTGGTCGACGAGCCGGGTCAGCGCGACGTCCTGGTCGGTGCGGCTGTGTTGGCGCAGGTCCTGGAGGTTCACCGCCAACGCAGCGGTTTCATCGATCACCTGCACCGGGTGGCGCAGGCCGGGCACGGGCATCAGGCGCGTGCGCAGGATTTCACTGCCGGCCACCAATGCCTGCAGGCGCTTGTTCAAGGCATCGACGTCCAGCGGTTGCGACAGCGACCATTGCAAATGGCAGCTGAACGGGTGCTCCGCCGCGCCGTTGATGTGGGGGTAAACCGATGCCTGTTGCGGCGAAATACGAAAACCTTGAAGTCCGCTCATGTTCATCTCGACTGGAAAAGGGCTTGAGCCTGATCACCGCACAGACGCCGGGCTTGCTGGACATGGGTCGGGCAAGCCTCCTGCGAACGGCGGGTGGCCTCGTTGAATGTCAGACGGCAACGTCGCTCGACAGCAGGGCTTCGGCCATGCCGGTCATGATGGCGCGCTTGCCGGTGAAGGGTTCACGACCGTGCACAGCGAGCATGTTGTCGATGAACAACACGTCCCCCTGTTGCCAGCTAAACCGCACCAGCGAGTCGAGGTAGGCCGCGCGTAGCGATTCCAGGACCTGCGGTTCGATGGGGTCGCCGTCGCCATAAAAAGTGTTGGTGGGCAGGTCGAGGTCGTTGAAGTTGCTTTGCAGAGAATCGCGGATCCGCCCGGGCAGGGTGCTGATATGGAAGAACGTGGCGTGGTTGAACCAGACCTCTTCGCCGGTGCGCGGGTGGCGCACCACGGCCGGCCCGCGTTGGCGGGTGCGCAGGCGATTGTTGTCTTTCCATTCCACTTCGATGCCGACGCTGGCGCAGTAGGCTTCCACTTCGCCACGGTCCTCGGACTGGAACACGGTCTGCCACGGCAGGCCGAAACCGTCGCCGTAGTTGCGCATGTACAGCACGCCTTTTTCCCGGAACCGCGCTTCGATCTGCGGGCTGATCCTGGCCTTCACGGCGCGGGTCGAGCCAATGGGTGTTTCACCACCGGTCTCGGACGGCAGGTGGCAGTAGAAGAACAGTCGCAGCGGGAAGCGCGGCGAGTAGGAGTGTTCGTTGTGGGGAAAAATCATCTGGTCGGCCGGGTAGTCGGTCGAGGTGTAGATGTTGCCGCCGACCCGGGTCCGGGGCGAGGCGCGGAACATGTATTCCAGCGCACCGGGGGAGAGGGCGGCGATCACCTGGTCGAATTGTTCCACGGACGCGACGTTGAAGCCGCGAAACAACAGGGCGCCGTATTGCAGCAGTTTCTTTTCCAACGACTCGCGTTCCCGGGCCGCCCAGGCGACCAGATCGACACCACTGACCGCGGGCTCGATCACCAGGGGCAGTGCGTGGTCCGGGCTGAGCAGGCGCTCGGTCACCAACTGTTGTTCCGAGACGTTCATGGCTTTGCGACGCACTGCACCGAGGGCGCGTGGCGATGGGGGCACGATAGACATAATTGCATCCGACTCGGTTAAAGGGACAAGGAGCGACGTTTGGCTTGCATCATCTGGCTGCGACCGGCCAGCGCCTGGGACTGTTGTCGCTCACGGGCAAAGGCTTGGTCCCAGCTGTCGATGCGCTCGGCCAGCGCCGGCAACGGCTCGTCCAGCAGCGTGTGTAGTAGTTCCAGCAGGCACGTCCACAGGTGTTGCAGACGCAAGGCTCGGCCCTGGTCGAAGTATTCGCCGCGATACTTGAGGGTCGCGGCGAGGCCATCGCTGCCGTGCACGAGGTCGAGCACCAGGTGGAAATCCCCCGGTGCCTGGGCCACGTCCAGCGCGCTCAACTGCGCGCCGGCGATGGCGGTCGGCGCCACCCGTGACGGTTGATAGTTGAGCTTGACCTGGAACAGCGGCGAGTGACCGGGCCGGCGCTGCGGCGCCAGAGCCGAGACCACCAGGTCGAAAGGCAGGCCTTGATGGGCATAGGCCAGGCGCGCTTCATCGCGAACCCGCTCCAGGAAACCAGCCAGGGTCGGTTCGCCGCGCAGGTCGCAGCGCAGGGTCAACTGGTTGACGAAGAAACCGATGACGTCGTTGTGCTCTGCCAGTGGCCGGCCGCTGACGTCGGTACCCAGCAGGAACTGCTGCTGGCCGCCCAGTTGCTTGAGCACCAGTTGGTAACTGGCCAGCAACAGCATGAACAAGGTCATGCCTTGCTCGCGGGCCAACGCTGCCAACTGTTCGCAGCTGGCCTGGGGCACGTTGAAGTCCAGGCTGTGCTCGCCCGGGGCCTGGCCGCTGCCACCCAGTTCCAAGGTTTGGGGCAGGCCGGCCAGGTGTCCGCGCCAGAAGTCCTGCTCGGTGGCGATCCGCTGTTCGCTCCAGTGCCGGGCCTCCCATTGAGCGAAATCGAGGTATTGCCCTGGGAGCGCGGCGTCCGCCGACCCCGCCAGTTCCGCCAACAATAGTTGCGCCGAGCGCCCGTCGAAGGCGATGTGGTGCAGGGTCAGCAGCAGGTCATGCTGTTGGTCAGGACGGCTGAGCAACTGTGCCCGCAGCAGCGGGCCTGCTTGCAGATCGACCGGGGTGGCGTGTTCGTCGGCCAAGCGTTGGCTCAGCGCTTGTTGTTGCTGGGCTTCATTGTGCTCACGCAAATCATGATGGACCAGCGCTACCGCTGTGGCCGGCAATACCTGTTGTCGCGGGCCATCGACACCATCGCGGTACACCGTGCGCAACACGCCATGCCGCTCGACCAGCGTGTTTAACCGCAGGGTCAGCGTCTCGATGTCCAGCGGACCTTGCAGGCGCAGGTGCAGCACCAGGTTATGACGGGTGTCGTCCGGGTTCAGTTGGCGCAGGAACCACAGGCGACGCTGGGCGAACGATTGATGCCCCTGGCTGAGGTTGGCCTGCTCGGTCGAAGCCTCGGCCGTCGGCACCGCCTCATTCAGGAAGCTTTGCAGGGCCAGTGCCCATTGCCCGAGGGTGGTGTCCCCGAACAGGCTTTGGGTATCGAGGTTCCAGCCCAGGTCCTTGTGCAGGCGCGCGGCAAAGTCGGCCACGCCGATGGAATCAAGGCCCTGGCCGATCAGGCTGAGGTCGAAGTCGGCGGAAAAATACGGGTTGACCTCGCGCAGCGTCTGTTCCAGCCATTGGCGGCAGGCCGCTTGGGCCTGTTGCGACGTTTCGGTCGCCAGGCGCTTGAACTCGGCAAGGTCAAGGGCTTCGCCGTTCGAGGCGAGCGTTCCACCGCTCTGGGCGATGATGCTCAACGTGCCTGCGGCCAGCTGTTTACGTGCGCCTTGACGGGCGATCTTGCCGCTGGTGGTCATCGGGATGGTGCCGGCTTGCACCAGCACGATCTGGTCGATGCCGCAGTCGGCGGCTTCGCGCACGGCGTTTTGCATCGATGCGAACAGCGCCGGGTGATGCGCCGGGTCGACGAACTTGCGTTGCGGCTCGGCGACAATCACCAGCTTCTCGCGGCCCAGTGCCGGGTCCATTTCCGAGAAGGCGGCGATGCGCCCGGTGCGGATGCCCGGCTCGGCGTCGGTAATGGCGAATTCGATGTCGTGGGGGTAGAGGTTTCGCCCATTGAGAATCAACAGGTCCTTGAGCCGTCCGCAGATGACGACCTGGCCTTGGTGCATGAAGCCCAGGTCGCCGGAGCGCAGGTAATGTTCCGATGAACCGGCAATCCGGGCTTCAAAGGCTTCGCGAGTGGCCTCGGGATTCTTCCAGTAGGATTCGGCGTTGCTCGGGCCTTTGAGCCAGACTTCACCGATGCGATCGGCGGCGCATTGCTCGAAGGTCTGCGGGTCGACGATGGCGATGCTGTGCAAGGCTTGCGGGTAACCACAGGCGACGAACTCCACGGCGGCGGCATCGGTCGCCGCCAGCGCCACGCGGCCGGTTTCCAGCACGGCCTTGTCCAGGCGCAGCACCACCGGCAGCGCGTCGGCCGGTGTGGCGCTGACACACAGGGTCGCTTCGGCCTGGCCATAACCGGGGCTGATGGCCAACGGGTTCAGGCCACAGGCGGCAAAGCGCTGGGCGAAGGCTTCCAGGGTGCCGGGGTGGATCGGTTCGGCGCCGTTGATGGCGT
Organism: Pseudomonas sp. Soil_N_39; assembly: GCF_057655955.1. Taxonomy (NCBI): domain Bacteria; kingdom Pseudomonadati; phylum Pseudomonadota; class Gammaproteobacteria; order Pseudomonadales; family Pseudomonadaceae; genus Pseudomonas; species Pseudomonas sp. Soil_N_39. The sequence continues at coordinate 27,911 of NZ_JBDGLI010000020.1, read as the reverse complement.
GTTTCCAGGCGCTCAGGTCGAGCTGCGCGATCAGGTTGTCGCTGACCACGCGGTTGCACAGGGCATAGGCGAAGTTGGGGGCGAAACTGGCGGTGGCACGGTAGCGACTCAACGCTTGCAACCAGGTCGACGGCGCATTGACGAAGGTCTGGGAAGCCATCAGGTAGCACGGCATGCCGCTGTAGAGCGGGGCGAGCATCCCGCCGATCAGGCCCATGTCGTGGTACAGCGGCAGCCAGTTGACCATGGCGCCGTGTTCGTCGAAGGCGTAGGCCTGGCGCATCAGTTCCACGTTGGCGATCAGGTTGCGTTGACGCACCTCGACACCTTTTGGCGAGCCGGTAGAGCCCGAGGTGTATTGCAGGAAGGCCACGGTTGAACCATCGATGGCCGGACGCTGCCACTGGCTGGCCGGTGGCATGCCCAGGTCCTGGACGGTCAGCACATCGACCCGGCCCTCCACCAGTTCCAGCAAACCTTCGCGATAATCCGCCGGGGCGAAAATCAGCGCCGGTTCGGCATCCACCACCACGTTGCGGACGCGGTCGAGGTGACGCGGTTTACGTGACGGTGGCGGGAACAACGGCACCGCGATCAGGCCGGCATACAGGCAGGCACAAAACGCGCGGGCGTAGTCGAGGCTGCTGGGCAGCATCAACAACACGCGATCACCCGGGGCATAACGCGCTTGCAGCGCGGCCGCCAAGGAGCGGGATTGTTCGTGCAACTGGGCAAAAGTCAGGGTTTCGCCGATCTCTACGCCGTCCGGCAGAAAATGCAGGGCAGCACGCTGAGGGAAGTGCTGGGCGTTGGCTTCCAGCACGTCGATCCAGTGTTCGAAAGAAAACATGTGCAATTCACGCCATGGCCACGATGACTTTGCGGTCACCGGTGAAAGGATTGCGACCGTGTGCCACCAGTCGGTTGTCGAGCATCAGGATATCGCCGGGCTGCCAGGGAAAACTGATGGCCGTCTCGCGGTAGACCTCGCGCACGGTGTCGAGCATGTCGTCGGCAATCGGCGAGCCGTCGCCGAAATAGACATGGCGCGGCAGGTTCTCTTCGCCCACCGCCGCCAGCAGGCTGGCGCGTACGCTGGGTTCGATGGCCGAGACATGGAACAGGTGCGCCTGGTTGAACCAGACCCACTCACCGGTTTCGGGATGCTGCTGCACGGCGGCGCAACGCTGGCGGGTGCGCAGGTCGCCATCGGCTTTCCATTCCCACTCGATGTCGTTGTCCTGGCAGTAGCGTTCGACCTCGGCACGGTCCTGGGTGTTGAAGACTTTTTCCCAGGGCAGGTCCAGGGCGCCGCTGTAGTTGCGTACATAAAGCAGCTCGCGGCTGGCAAACAGCTCGCGGATCTCGGCAGGCATGCGCTGGTAGATCAGGCGGCTGTCGGCAATCGGGGTCTCGCCGCCGGTTTCGCTGGCCTTGATGCAGTGGAACCAGATGCGCGAAGGCCAGGGGCGGGTGTAGGCCTGTTCGTTGTGCAGCGGAATGAATTGATGGGCCGGGTACTCGGTGGAGCTATAGACCCCGGCGAAGACTTTGCTGCGCGGCGTGGAGCCGAATTCGTAGCTGGCCAGCGGCGCGCCGAAGCTGGCGGCAAAGCGCTTGAAGTCGATGGGGGTGGCGACGGTGAAGCCACGGAACAACACACCGCCCACCGTAGTCAGGACCTGGGCCAGGCTGTCGCGAATCGAAGCGTCCAAGTCGTGGATCGACTGTCCCGACGTCCCCTGCACCAGCACGGGTAGCGATTGGGCGCTTGCATCCGTGGGCGCCATTGAAAAAAGCTCGGAACGCCCGTTCAGGTGTTCGATTGAGGTCATCCTTGTGCATCCTCTTATAGCGTCTTCGACCAGTCACACGACCATGAAAGCAAGGCAGCGGTCAGCGATGTAGGACTCGTCTGTAATGTATGTAAGGCAATACAAGACGACATACTAGGTACAAATGAGATGGATTATCAATACTATTTATTTAATTTTTTTTTTGGATTAGACTCCGCTCCGCTGGCGCCAAACAGCCTTCGGCCAGCTCAAAAAACCAAAAATATCTGTCGCAGGGGAGCGGGGCGTGAATTTCAAAAAGAACACAATTGCGTTGGCTGTAGGGTCGGCCATCGGCCTGAGCAACGGTGCTTGGGCGGCTGAAGAAGCCGGCAAGATGGAGATCGCTCCAATCACCGTAACCGGTGAAAAGATCGACCGTACCCTTGATAAGACCCAGTCCAGCGTCGTGGTCGTCACCGACAAGAACCTGCGTGAGCACGGCGACAAGGACCTGGTGGATGTGTTTGCCCGCACGCCCGGCGTCTATAGCCAGGCCGGCAATGAGAACTGGGGTATCCGTGGCGTGCCGGTGTCCGGTTTCGACGACCAGGGCCCGGCGGCCCTCAACGGTGCGGTGTCGGTGTATGTCGACGGTGCCGTGCAGCCGAACCGCGCGCTGACCCTCAGCCCGGTCCCGCTCTGGGATGCCGAGCAGGTCGAGGTTTTCCTGGGCCCGCAATCCACCACCCAAGGCCGTAACTCCCTGGCCGGCGCGGTGGTTATCCGAACCAAGAACCCAACGTTCGAACCGAGCTTCTCGGCGCAGACCAACGTGGGCAACTACGGTGAACACGGCGCGGCCGTGGCCGGTGGCGGGGCCATTGTGGATGACAAGATCGCCGGTCGTATCGCCGTGGATTATTCCGACGGTGACGGCTACATCCGCAACACCACGCTCGATAAAGACGCCAACCCGCATCGCACCAGCAACGCCCGCGGTAAATTGCTGATCCTGCCCAATGACGACACTGACGTCTTGCTGACTTATGCCCATAACGAACATCGCCAGGGTGACCGCTCGACGATGCGCGGCGCCGATGGCAAGCCGAGCTATTACGACATCGCGTCCAATACCGAGGCCTTCGACAACCTCAAGCAAGACACCCTCAGCGCCAAGGTGGATTACCGCCTGAACGATGCCTGGTCGCTGACGAGCATGACCGCCAATACCAATACGGACTACAGCAATCGTCTGGACTTTGACCAGAATGCTGTGGACAACGAGGTCGTTCTGCGTAAGCAGGACGGTAACCTGTTCAGTCAGGAGCTGCGTCTGAATTACGACTCGGACACGGTGAAGAGTTTCGTCGGTGCCTACTATGGCCACAACACCAACGCCTTCCACGACCGGTTGTTGTTCGATGACGTGCTGGTTCGTACCGTCAAAGGTGATACCAAGATTGAAAACAAGGCGGTGTTCGGTGAAGTCAACTGGACGTTCGCGCCGCGTTGGACGTTGATCACCGGCCTGCGTTACGACCACGAGACCAACGATACCGACATTGAGGCAGACGGCCGCTTCGTTCCTGAGAAAATCAAAAAGTCGTTTGATGCCGTACTGCCGAAGCTCGGCATCGACTACGAACTGGCAACGGACCAGTACCTCGGTTTCATGGTGCAGAAGGGCTATCGCGGAGGCGGTGTCAACCTGCGCTCCGGTAGCGGTCACCAGGCCTACGACCCGGAATACACCACCAACTACGAGCTGTCCTATCGCGGTTCGTTCTTCGACAAGACCCTGCGTACTCGCGCCAACCTGTATTACACGGATTGGAAAGATCAGCAGGTCAGCGTGCGCCAAGCCGGTAGCAACGTCATTGATATCTACAACGCTGGTCGCAGTGACATCAAGGGCCTGGAAGTCTTCGTCGAAAAAGACATCACCGAACAGCTGACCCTGAATGTCGGTGGCGCCATTACCGATAGCAAATACAAGGATTTCGTTGCTGACAATGGTCAGGACAGGAGCGGCGAGGCGTTCCTCTACGCGCCTAAATACAAGGCCTCGGTGGGTGGTGTCTATCGCTTCGACGATCGCCTGATCTTCGGCACGGACATTGTCTATCAGAGCACCGCGCCTTCGGAGTACGAGTTCGAGGCAAGCGGCAAAGTCACTGGTGAACGTAAGAGCGACGCCTATGTGCTGGTGAACTTCAACACCGAGTACAAAGTCACCAAGAACGTCGCGGTCTCCGCCTACGTGAAGAACGCGTTCGACAAGGAATACGTCACCAACAACCGCAACGACGACATCATCGACGTTGGCGCACCGCGCACGGTGGGGATGATCCTGCGCTACGACATGTAAACCCATGGGCGCGGGGAGGCAATCTCCCCGCGCCTGTCCTGCAACATTTCGGATGTTTGTTTCCAGGCTGTTCGTTCCCTTCCAAACCCAGCCTCCATGGAGGAAATCATGAGTGCTTTTTCGAATGTCACAGCAGGTGGCGCGCAACAGCTACGCCTGTTGCACACCGGTCTGTCGAGCCCTTACTGCCTCGACTCGACGCCGCTGCTGGAGCGTCAGCAACAGCAGGAGTCCAACGCCCGCAGTTACCCGCGACGCATTCCTCTGGTGCTTGAAAGGGCCCATGGCATTTATGTGCAGGACAGCCGAGGGCAAGTGTTCGTCGATTGCCTGGCCGGTGCTGGAACCCTGGCCCTGGGGCACAACCACCCGGTGATCGTCGAAGCCATCACCCAGGTCATGGCGGCCGGTGTGCCGATGCATACCCTGGACCTCATGACACCTGTGAAGGACGCCTTCGTCCAGGAAATTTTCGCGTGCCTGCCCAGCGAGTTCGCTCGTCACGCGCGCATTCAATTCTGCGGCCCGAGTGGGGCTGATGCGGTCGAGGCCGCGCTCAAGTTGACCCGTACCGCCACCGGGCGGCATTCGGTCCTGGCGTTCGAAGGGGCCTATCACGGGATGACCTTGGGCACGCTGGCCATCAGCGGCAACCTGTCGCCGAAAAATGCCCTGGGCGCGTTGATGCCCGGGGTACAGCGCTTGCCGTTCCCTCACGATTATCGTTGCCCGTTCGGGGTGGCCGGCGATCAAGCGGTCACGTTGAACGTGCGTTACCTCGAACATTTGCTCAACGACCCGGAAAGCGGGGTGACCGCACCGGCGGCGATGATCCTGGAGCCGATCCAGGGCGAGGGCGGAGTGATTGCCGCGCCGGACCGTTGGCTGCAGGAGCTGCGCCGGTTGACCCAGGCCCACAGCATTCCGCTGATCGTCGACGAGATCCAGTGCGGCATTGCCCGCAGCGGCCGGATGTTCGGCTTCGAGCAATCGGGCATCACCCCGGATGTCATCACCCTGTCCAAAGCCATTGGCGGCGGATTGCCGCTGTCGGTGATGGTCTACCACGAGTCGCTGGACGTCTGGCAGCCGGGTGCCCACGCCGGCACGTTCCGTGGCAATCAGTTGGCGATGGCGGCGGGTACCGCGACCTTGCGCTTCATCCGCGATCAAGGCTTGGTCCAGCACGCCGAAACGGTGGGGGCTCACCTGCAAAAGCAATTGCAGGCACTGCAAAACGAGTTCGCCTGGATCGGCGATGTGCGTGGACGTGGCCTGATGCTCGGCATGGAGATCGTCGACCCGCAGGGCACCCCCGATGTACAAGGTCATCCGCCGGTGGACACGGCCCGGGCCAAGGCTTTCCAACAGGCGTGCTTGAAGCACGGGTTGATCGTCGAACTGGGCGGACGCCACGGCGCGACCGTGCGCTTCCTGCCGCCGTTGATCATCACCGAGCAGGAAATCGATTTCGTCGGGAAAATCCTGTTCCAGGCCGCGAGCACGATCAACGAGCGGCCCGCACGCTGATCGTCGGGTTAGGACCGGCGTCCGGTTTGGACGCTGGCCCCGCCTCGAAGCGCAATCAGTAGTCCCAATAGGCCGCAACCCAGCGAAAGGCGTCACCGTCGACCGCCACTCGGCCAACGGAGGGGAACGGCAGATGAGTGGCGACCAGCAGCTCACCGGACGCCGCCGCTTCTTGCATCAGGCGGACCCGAACGCGGACCGATTCTTCAGGGTCATGTTCAAAGCCGTTGTGCCAGTCGGGGTGGTCGAAGGCGACCGGGAACAAGGCATCGCCGGCGAACGTCAACCGCTCCTCGCCGCAGGTCACGTGGACCACGCTGTGCCCCGGGGTATGGCCGCCGGTGCGCTTGACGACCACGCCCGGCGCGACCTCGTAGGTTTCCTCGAATGTGCACAGTTTGTCGTGGTACTCGTGCATGAATTGCTCGGCGGTGGCGCGCAGCACGTCCGGTACCGGCGAGGGCATGACGGTGTGGGAGAAATCCGGCGCCGCCCAAAACGCTACCTCGATCGCCGCGACATGGATCCGTACGTCTGGACGCAGCCGGTGCTTCACCTCATCGACCAGCAGCCCGCCAATGTGGTCCATGTGCATGTGGGTAATCACCACGTCGGTCACCGAGGCGAGATCGATACCGGCGGCAGCCAGGCGCTTGGGGAACTGCCCGGCCCGTGGGAAACCGGGGAACTGGCCGCCAAGCCCGGCATCCACCAGTATGGTTTGTTCGCCGCTGCGCACCACCAGCACGTTCAGCGCCCAATCGAAGGCGTCCGGGCCCAGGAACATGTCCTTGAACCAAGCCGCGCGGGCGGCTGGGTCGGCATTGGTGGACATCGTCGAGGTCGGCAGCGGCAATACCCCATCGCTGACCACCAGCACGTCGATCTCACCAATCTTCAGCGCATAACGCGAAGGGACCAACTCCTCGTACGCAGTCGCGTGCACGTTCATGTTTGAATCCGGATGCATTCCGTCCTTTGCAGCAGGGGTGTTCAAATGGGTGGTCATGGTCGTTCTCCGATGGCTTGGCTCAGGGACTTGGCGAAAGCCGCCTCGCTCGACATGAGAGAGTAGGGATCGCCTGGAGAATGAGTCTGCATCGCGCCGGACCGCGTTCGATACCATACGTGGGTATGTTGCGCAGGCGCTTTAGCGTGATTGACCCCAGCAAAAGGTATGGGCATTTCAGTGAGCCGGGGAGACGGTGGCACAGGCACCATCTATGCAAACTGACGCACCGCCATCGCGAGCAAGCTCGCTCCCACAGGGGATCTGGGGTGTTCAGGCGTTTTGCATTCAACGCAGGGCCATTGTGGGAGCGAGCTTGCTCGCGATGGCGGCGGCACCGTCAACATCAATGCAAGCTGACACACCGCTTTCGCGAGCAAGCCCACTCCCACAGAAAAGCTGGGGGCATGCTTAAGCGGGGTCATTCCAGCGCCTGAACCACCAACGCAGCCGGGAGATCGGTTTACCCTCGGCGTCCAGTGGGCGGCCGTCTTCGGCGTAGGCGTGGGGCGGTTCCAGCAGTTGGCCGTTGAGGTAGCGGGCTTCTACCGCCGGGTTGCCGTTGGGGTGCAGGCGGCGGTAGCGACCGTCGCGCACGCCGTCGCGATAGACCTCGGCTTCGGCCAGTTGCCCGTCGGGGAAGTAGTTGTTCGCCTCACCGTGCAACAACCCGCGGCGGTAGGTGGCCTGGCGTTGCAGGCCGCCTTCGGCCGCGTAGAAGCTCGCCACGCCCTGTAATTTGCCCTTCACGAACGGCAAGACCGCCGAGACCTTGCCGTTGGGGTGATACAACGTGCTGGTGCCTTGCAATTCACCTTGGCTGTAGTTGAGTTTTGCTTGCGGGCGTTGCGCTTCTTCGATCTGCAGTGGGCCGTCGAGCCGGCCATCGACCAGTTCCCCGTCCAGCCGACTGTCACCACGTTCCATATCCAGTCTTTTCGTGGTCATCGTTGTGCCCCTGTCAGTTGACCTTCACCAAGCCACCCTTGATGGTCAGCATGCCGCCGCCGTCCACAGTCTGTTCGGCGGCCGCCTTGTTCACCAGGCTGATGCCGGCGTCGTTGGTGAGGGTGGTGCCGGCCTTGTTTTCCAATGACGTCCCGGCCTGGTTGCTCAGGGCCGTGCCGGCTTTGTGGCTGATGGAGGTGCTGGCCTGGGCCGCCAGGTCCGCGCCGCTCTTGATGGCGAAGCTGCCGCCGCTTTGCAGGGTCAGGGTGCCGCTGACCTTGATGGTCAGGTTGCCATCCACCGTCAGGCTGTAGTTACCGGTGACCTTGTGGTCGTAGTTGCCACCGGTGCTGTGGGTCTGGTCCGAGCCCACGGTGACGGTGCGGGTGTCCTTCACATCGAGGCTGTCGCTGCCGGTCTGGATGGTCACGCTGCGCTTGCCTTTCTCCAGGGTGACGGTTTCGTCGCCATCCTTCACCGTGCGGGTGCGGGCATTCTGCACCGTGAGGGTTTCGTCGTGGCCGACGGTGGCGGTGGTGTCGTTGAGCACGTTGATATTGAAGTCCTTTTGCGCCTGGAGAAACACCTCTTCGGCGTCCTTCTTGTCTTCGAAGCGCAACTCGTTGAAACCACCGCCACCCTTGGACGAGTTGGTCTTGATTCCGGATTGGGTCTGGTTCGCCGGCAGCGCGTAGGGCAGGGCGTTGTCGCCGTTGTAGACGCAACCGGTGACCAGGGGACGATCCGGGTCGCCGTCGATGAAGGTCACGATGACTTCCTGGCCGATGCGCGGCACGAACTGCATGCCAAAGCCTTTGCCGCTCCAAGGCAAGACCACGCGCACCCAGCAGGAGGAAGTCTCGTCGTTCTTGCCGGTGCGGTCCCAGGGGAATTGCAACTTGATCCGGCCGTATTCATCGGTCCAGATTTCTTCGCCGGCCTTGCCCACCACTACGGCCGTCTGGGTGTGCATGCGCGGTTTTGCCGTGACGCGGGCCGGTCGATAAGCCGTGGCCTTGGGGATCGCTTCGAAGCGGTTGCGGTAGCTGTCGTGGCTGGCTTCATGGTTGACCGACGTCACCACCCAATCGATATTCAACGTCGTATCTTCATGGCCGGCGAGGGTGAACCAATACCCTGGCACCAGCCAGCGGCAATCGCTTTCGCCGACAAAACGTTTCTCCTGGCTGCGCAGGCCATCCACTCGCTGCTTGGTCAACGCATCGCCCTGCGCCTTGGCGGTATAGCTGCCCGGATGCTCATACATCGAACTCGGCCCGGCCACAGCTTCGGCCTGGCTGAAGAGCGAGGTGGTCGGCGTGGTGAACTCATAATCGGTGGCCTGGTAAACCCCGGCCACCGCTTGCAGGCACACTTGCCCTGAGCGGATGCCGTGCAGCTCTCGCTCCCCCAGTTTCTGTCCGAGATAATTCACCGTCGGACCATTGGGGATGGGCACGAAGGCGTCGTTGCTGTCGGCCAGTATCAGTGTGTGCTTGCCGTCTTCATGGCTGAAGAACCAGAAAATCCCGTCTTCCTCCAGCAGGCGCGAGACGAAGGCCAGGTCGGTTTCGCCGTATTGCACGCAGTACTCGCGGGGTGTGTAGCTACCGCTGAGCTTGAGTTGGAAATCGGTGAAACCGTGGGCCTTGAAAATCGTGGTGACGATGTCCGACGTGGCGAGGTTCTGGAACACGCGGTTGTTGCTGGCCAGGCTCAACCACCAGAGCCAGGGCCGGAGCAAAAGCTGATAACGCTCGGCGGTGGCATCGGCCGGCAGTTGGCGAATCTCGGCCACCAGCCAATCCAGCGGGCGCAGCAAGGCGTCCTGGTGCAGCGTGGTGGTCACATGGCTGGCGACGGCCGTCGTGAGGTCCAGCGAGGCGCCGTCGTTGATGCCGTTGAGGGTGTGCGAGCCCAGGGCGTTGAGGCGTTCTTCGCCGGACAGCGAGTCGGGATACAGCGCCGACAGCGAGCTGGCGGTGAGGGAGAGGGTGGTGTTGCTGTCGGTGGAGCGGGGCATCAAGCGTCCTCGGCAGGGTGTGGAAAACGGCGACCGTTGTCGTTCAGCTCGTCACATCGAAGAGGATGGGGCGGTGATCGGGTCCGGACATATCGAACACCTGGGCAAGCCCGGTGATGTCGACCGGCACGACCTTCACGTCCGCCGATGCCAGAACCCAGTCGAGAATGCCGCCCTTGCTCTGGGTCTGCTGGCCGTTCCAACACTCATAGGCAAGCCCCGCCGTATCGAGCTGCCCGACGTTTTGGTAATCCAGATTAAGGTCACCTGTCGCGACCCATTTACCGCCCAGGGCCGTACAGGATTTGAGCTGGCTCTTGGTCACGCCATTCTGGCCGGACTTGAAGTGTGCGAGGAACACGTAGCCGGTATAACCCTTCACACCGTTGGCCTCCACCGCAATCAAGTCCCTGTTCAGGGTAAACAGGCTGCCCTGGCTGATCACTTGCAATTGCTCAAAGCTCTTGACCATGACGATGTAGGCGTTCGAGTAGCCGCCAGTAAACGCATGGACACTGTAGTTCTTGTAGATGGCCGCCAGGTTTGAGCGGTAGTTGTCGATTTGTGCCGAATGTATTTCGCACAAAAAAATGATGTCCGCGTCCCAGTAGTTACTGGAGCAACAGTTGTAGAGAAAGATATCCACCTGGGTTTGCTTTTCCAGGGTGGAAGACTTGCCGTTTTTTTCAACGTTGAAGCTGCCGATTCTCATGAGTCCTGTACTCCTTACTCCAGTACCCACTCCGCCAATTTTCCCGTCACCTGCGTCATCAACACATTCTCGACGTCCCGTGCCCCCGCCGCGCTGCATTTGGCCAACACGGCCTTGACGATCCCGGCATCGAACTCGAACTGTTTGCCGGTCGCGGCCTTGTAGCGCCCGCGCAATTTCTCCAACTTCGCCAGCACGATGCCTTCCAGCGTCGCTTCATCCAGCGGCCGGTACGCGACCACCGTCATGCGCGCCAGGAACGCCGGGCGGAACGCTTGCAGCAGCACCTTGTGCAAGGCTTCGTTGAAGTCGTCGCTGCCCACTTGCGCCACTGGCGTGTCCAGCAGCAGTTCGGCGCCGACGTTGCTGGTGGCGAGCATCACGGTGTTCTTGAAGTCCACCACCAGACCGGTGCCGTCTTCCATCAGGCCTTTGTCGAAGACGTTGTAGAAGGCTTCGAGCACGTCCGGGTGGGCCTTTTCGATTTCATCCAGCAACACCACGGAGTAGGGTTTGCGCCGCACCGCTTCGGTGAGCACGCCGCCGCTGCCGTAGCCGACGTAGCCGGGCGGGGCGCCTTTGAGTTGGCTGACGGTGTGGGCTTCCTGGTACTCCGAGAGGTTGATACTGATCAGGTTGCGTTCACCACCGTACAAAGCATCGGCCAAGGCGTAGGCGGTTTCGGTCTTGCCCACGCCGGTGGGCCCCACCAGCAGGAACACGCCGACCGGTTTCTGTGGGTCGGTGAGGCCGGCGCGGTAGGCTTGCAGGCGTTGGGCGATGGTGTTCAGGGCCGTGCCCTGGCCCATCACCCGCTGGCCCATGCGCTGGCCGAGGGTGCGCACGGCGTGGGCTTCGTCGGCGAGCATCTTGCCGACCGGGATGCCGGTCCAGCCGGCGATCACCGCGGCGACGGTCTTGCTGTCCACCTGTTCGGGCACCAGCGGATCGTCCTGGCGAATGGCATCGAGGCCGGCTTCCAGGCGCAGCAGCTCGGCGGCCAGGTGGTCGATGCGGTTATCAATCTCGGTGTCGGCTTTTTCACTGTCGGCACGTTCGCTCAGGGCGAGCAGTTCGCGCCGGGTGTCGAGCAGTTCGCGCACCGCTTCGCGCTCTTCGCCCCAACGGGTTTCCAGCTCGCGGATGGCTTGTACGTTGCTGGTCGATTCGCTCTCCAGCAGGGTGATGCGTTCGCGGTGATCGAGCCCGGTGGCCTGTTCGCGACGCAGGCGTTCGACTTCATCCTTGAGGCTGTTCTGCCGGTGGCGCAGGCTTTCCAGCGGCGGCGGTACGTCGTGCTGGCCGAGGGCGACTCGGGCGCAGGCGGTGTCGAGCACGCTGATGGCTTTGTCCGGCAACTGGCGCCCGGAGATGTAGCGGTGGGACAGCTTCACTGCCTCGTGGATGGCGGCATCCAACACCTGCACGCCGTGGTGCTGCTCCAGTTTGCTCGCCACGCCACGGAGCATTTCCACGGCGGTGAGTTCGTCCGGCTCTTCGACTTGCACCAACTGGAAGCGGCGGGCCAGGGCGGGGTCTTTCTCGAAATATTTTTTATATTCCAGCCAGGTGGTGGCGGCCAGGGTGCGCAGTTCGCCCCGGGCCAGGGCCGGCTTGAGCAGATTGGCCGCGTCGCTGCCGCCTTCTGCACCGCCCGCACCGATCAGCGTGTGGGCCTCGTCGATGAACAGGATGATCGGTTTTTCGGCGTTGCGTACCGCATCGATGACGCCCTTGAGGCGTTGCTCGAACTCACCCTTGACGCCCGCGCCGGCCTGCAACAGGCCCAGGTCCAAGACGCGCAGGGTGACTTCCTGCAACGATGGCGGCACATCCCCGGCGGCGATACGCAGGGCCAGGCCTTCCACCACGGCGGTCTTGCCGACGCCCGGCGCGCCGACCAGGATCGGGTTGTTCTGCCGGCGTCGGAGCAGGATGTCGATGCACTGGCGAATTTCCCCATCGCGGCCGACGATGGGGTCGATGCGGCCGTCCCGGGCGTCGGCGGTCAGGTCCTGGGTGTACTGGTCGAGCACCGGGTCCTGTTTCTGTGGTGCCTCGCCGGGTTTGGCCGAGCGCACGCAAGCGACATGCTCGCGGGAGCTTTCGGTCCATTCCAAGAGATGGGCGCGCAGGGCGTCGCGAGGAATGCGCAGCAGCGACGAGGCGCTGTTGAGCAGCAGGCTGCGGCGTTCATCACGGTCCAGCAGTGCCAGGAGCAACAGCCCGGAGCGGATGCTCTCCAGACCCAGCACACTGGCCTGGACCACGGCGTCTTCCAACAGGCCGATGGTCTGCGCCGACAGGGCGGGTGTACGAGTGCTGCCGGACTTGAACAGGTCCAGGGCCTTGTTGGTTTCCGCGGCCACCGCGTCACGCTCCAGGCCGAAACGCGGCAGCAGGCAGGCGAAGTCACCGCCTTCGATGTCGAGCAACTCCAGCAGCAGGTGTTCGATTTCCACATAGTGATGGCTGCGCTGCATGCAGCGTTGCGCGGCCCGTTCCAGGGCGCGGCGGTTGTCCGGGTTGAGGCGCCCGATCAGGCTGGCCAGTTCCATTTCAGGCGATCTCCGGCTGACGAAGGCGGGTTTCGATCCGTTGCACGGCCAGGCTCGACTGGCGTTGCAGGCCGCCGTTCCAGTTCAGCCGTGGCGCTGCCTGACGGCCCAGTTGCAGCGGGCCGGCGCCGCGGACCAGCAGCACCAGGGTGCAATCCAGGTCAGGGCCGAAATACAGGGCGTAAAGGCTGGCGAGCAGCGGATGAGTCTCGCCGGTGGGCAGCAATCCGCTGGCCTGGGCCGTGCTCAGTGGGCCGAGGGTCAGGCGCACGCCGGCGTGTTCGTCCCAGACCCGGGTGCCGGCCACCGCGTTGCGGCCCAGGCGCAGGTTGCGTCCGCCCGGTTGCAAGCGGCTACGGCTGGCCGGTGGGATTTCACGCCAGCCCCCTTCATAGGCACTCAGCTCCACGGGCAAGCCGAACTGTTCACGGACAATCGCCGCGAACCCGTCCAGGGAGCGCCGGCCATCGGCGTACAGCGCGGTGCAGGCCAGGACCGCCGAGTCGGGCGCGGCCTGGCGTTCCTGCAAGGCCTTGGGCAGCAGGCCGGTCAACGCGCGCAGTTGCGCGTGTACGGCGGACGCGCCTGGGGCGGTGAAACCGAGGGCGATGCGATGCTTGCGCATCACCTTGTAAAGCAGGCTGAGCAGGCGATGCTGGAACAGGTCGAGGAATTCCGCCGGGGCATGATCCTTCGCCCGCGCCCGTTGTTGCAGCCATTCCTGGTAGACGTAGGGCAACGGGCCGTCCGGGCCGCCGAGGCCGAAGATCGGTGTGATCAAGGTCGGTGGCAGACCGGGTTCCTGGCTCAGGCTCTCGACTTCACTGGCGGCGAACAGCGGCGTCAAGGGCCCGCGCAGGCGCAAGGCTTCGGCGTGCGGCGCGGTGCCGCTGCCCAAGGGCTCGGCCTGGGGGTGTTCGCGTTCGAGCAACAGCAAGGCCTGGAGCCATTCGAAGCGTTGCGGGTCGCGCCGCAATCGCTCGTTCAGGTTCAGAGCACCAGGGGTTTGCCGGCTTGGGGTTGCCATGTCTTCACCTCCTTGTCGGACTGGACCAGTACGGTGCGCACGAAGCGATTGGCGGTGGCATAAAGGGAAAAGAACTGCGCCAGTACGCCGGAAAAGAGCACGGCGCTACTGCCGACAAAGTGTTGCGGATCCAGTTGCAGGCGTACCTCCAGGCCGTTTCGCCAGCCGCGCCAGGCGTCTTCGCCGACATGGGCGATGACGCGGTCGCAGCTCAGCCCCGATACTCCTTCGATCTGGCGATGGGCGCTGGCCTCGTCCCGCAGGTTGTGCAATTGGAGAATCTCGCGCAGTGCGTCCAATGCCTGGGGGCCCTCGACCAATGACAGATGGTTGAGGGTCAATTGCGACACCAGCCGCCAGCGCGATTCACCGTCCAGGCGCGGCAAGCTTTGCGGGCTGGGTGGGTTGCGCAAGCGCGCCCAGGCCACCGGCCCCGGACGCTCGAAACCCAGCGGCGTACCGGCCGGCAGGCTTTGGGCCAGGTGGCGGTTGGTGCACAGCAGTTCGGCGGTGAGGCTGTAGTCGCGGGTGTCGGCCAGCGGGTCGAACTGGGTGTCCACCAGGCTGACCATCACGTCGGTGCCCAGCCGGTTCGGGCTCATGCCGCTGACCCGGCGCGCATGCCAGTAGCAGGTTTGGTCGTTGCCATGCTGGCTGCCGTAGTAGGCCGGCACTTTGCGCACGCCCTGGCCGGAGATGGCGCGCATGCCCCGGATGCTATGGATCTCGACGCTGTTTTCCCGATGACTGTCGGCCACCAGCCGGTACTCGCTGCGGGTGCCGTCCGGGCGCAGGGGTTCGGACGTTCGGGGAAACAGGTTGATCACCGGGGTGCAGCCCAGGGCAATGTCGCTGGCCTGGAGCGGCAGGCGGCTGGTGGGGGCACGGTCGAACACGATGTACAGGTACAAGGACTGGCTGTCGCTGGTGGCGCCGGCCAGGGGCAGGTCGAAGAAGCTGAATTTATCCGGGAAGGCAAAGTATTCGGCCAGCAGGCGCATGCCAGGGTGCACGCCGTCCTCGTCCGGCAGCAAGACCTGATCGCTGGCGAAGCCGACGATCTGCGGCAGGCCAGCCAGTGGCTCGGGTACGCTGCCCGGCGCGCCGGCCAGGACCTTGATGGCGTGAGCGCCCAGCAAATCGTATAGCCCGGCGTTGATCATCGGTGACGCCGCCAGGTGCACCCGTAGCGAGTCGATCCCCAGCGTCGACCACTGGCTTTCCCCCAGGCAACGCAGTTCCAGGCGCAAGGCCGAGCGGGCCTGGACCACCCCGGTCAGCGCCTGGGCTTCATCACTGCCCAACAGCAGTGCTTCGCCGATGTGTACTGGCCACAGATGCACGGCGGCCGTAGTGCGAAAATGAATGCTCTGGCCTGTGTCGGTGGTGACGAACAGCGGCGTGTCGCGAGGCAGCGGATAGCCCTCGTTCAAGTTGCCTTTGCTCGGGTCGGGCTCGAACTGCACGATGGCGCAGGACGGCAAGGGCCGCATGGCCAACGGGTAAAGCTGTTCGAGCAGGGCATCGCTGAATTCGGCGTAGTCGTCATCCAGCCGCCGTTGCAAGCGCGCGGCCAGTAGGGCGAACCCTTCCAGCAGGCGCTCGACGTGGGGGTCGGGGCATTCGCCGGGAGACAACGCCAGGCGCCGGGCGACCTTGGGGTAACGCTCGGCGAACAGGCTCCCGGCGTGGCGCAACCAGGTCAGCTCGCGTTGGTAATAGTCCAGCAGTTGCGGATCAATCGAGTCGCTCATGGCGTACCTCCAGGCCGTCGCCGGCGGGCTCGATAACAAAGGCCACGGGCCAGGCGTGCAGGTCGCCGCGCAGCTCGCCCGACAACCGTATGCACAGTTGCTGCGGCTGGCCCGGCACCGGGCAGACCTCGACCTCACCCAGGCGCAGGCGCGGTTCGAAGTGGGTGATGGCCTGGCGAATTTCCCGGGTCAGTTGACGGCGGTCATCGCTGCGCTGCTGTTGCAGCGCGGTCCAGTCGGCGATGCCATAGTCCAGGATGCTCGGTGGTTCGGTCAGTGCCCGTGGGCCACGACGGGTATTGAACAGGCGCGACAGTTCGGCATGCACCGAGTCTTGCAACGCCTGTCGGTCGAACGCCCGCCCGGGATCGTCCGCCAGGCTGGACAGGCGTTCGAACAGGGGCGGGCGCAGCCCGAAGCCAGCCATGGGCGCGGCTGCCTTACTTGGTCATTTTGTTGGCGGCCAGGTCCCAGGTCGTGCCCGCCGTGCCTTCCTTGGTGCCGTCGTCTTTCTGCGCGGTGAGTTCCCATTTGATTTTGGTGAAGTTCAGCGACAGGGTTTCCACTGGCTTGCCGCCAGTGCCGCCGCTGACACTGACGTTGGACAGCACGACGTTGGTCAGGGTGTAGATGATGAACGGCATGAGTTTGCCGCTGCCTTCGGCGGCGTTGCGGCCGATGGTGATGACGGCTTGCGGGATTGGCTTGCCGGCGCAGCAATACTCATTGAGGGTGGGGGTGGAGCTGTCGACGAATTTGGTCAGGGTGAATTCGCCGATGTGGGGCCGGCCGGAGGTGCGTTCCGAGTTGCTGACGTCGTTGGTGACCTGCATTGCCACGTTATGGCTGTAGGACATGACCTCGATCTTGTCCGTGAACCCTTCCAGCAGGCTGTCGCCCTTGATGTCGCCGCCGAGGTCGAGAATGATTGCATCCATTGTGTGGAACTCCTGAAGTCGAGTGGATTGTTACCCGATACCGATCCGTTAAAGACGAACGCCGAACCTGTGGCGAGGGGATTTATCCCCGTTGGGCTGCGCAGCAGCCCTAAGCAGTCAGCTCAACTTGCCTGACACACCGGGTTGCTGGTATTCAGGGCCGCTTCGCGCCCCAACGGGGATAAATCCCCTCGCCACAACAAGCCCTCTCGCCATAGGTTTTTATTGATCAGGCCGCCACTGGTGGCGGCAGGGTCGCCACCAGGCGGATCGAGGCAGTCAGTTCCTCCAGCTGGAAGTGCGGCCGCAGGAACACCGTGGCCTTGTAGGCGCCGGGCTTGCCGGCCACTTCCGTCACGTCCACCCGTGCTTCACGCAATGGGTACTGCGCCTTGATCTCTTGCGGCGCGTTGTCGTTGATCAGCACATAGTCGGCGATCCAGTTGTTGAGGTAGGTCTGCACGTTGTCGCGGGTCATGAAACTGCCGACCTTGTCGCGCATGATCACCTTCAGATAATGGGCGAAACGCGAAGCCGCCAGCACATACGGCAACATCGCCGAGATCCGCGCGTTGGCGTTGGCCTCGTTGGTGTTGTAGAGCTTGGCCTTGTTGGTGGTCTGGCCGCCGAAGAACACCGCCACGTCGCTGTTTTTCTTGTGGCACAAGGAGATGAAGCCCAGATCGTTGAGCTCTTTTTCACGACGGTCGGTGATCGCCACTTCGGTCGGGCATTTGAGCGACAGGTCCCCGGAACTGGTGCGGAAGGTGTGGGCCGGCAGGCCTTCGACCGCGCCACCGCCTTCGGCCCCGCGAATCGCCGCGCACCAGCCATATTTGGCGAAAGCTTCGGTGATCCGTTGCGCCAGCGTCCAGGCGGCATTGCCCCACAGGTATTTGCTGTGGTCGGTGCCGTTGACGTCTTCGACGTAGTTGATGCCTTCCACCGGCAGCGTGTCCGGACCGTACGGCAGGCGCAGCAGGAAGTGCGGCAACACCAGGGACACGTAGCGCGAGTCTTCGCTTTCGCGAAAGGCGCGCCACTTGATCAGTTCCTGGCTCTCGAAAATCTTCGACAGGTCTCGGGGGATCGCCAGTTCGGTGAAGCTGGTCATGTCGAACAACCGCGGGCTGGCGGCGGCAATGAACGGGGCGTGCGCGGCGGCGGCGACGTTCGAGAGTTTTTCCAGCAGGCCGATGTCCTGCGGATGCCGGCCAAAGGTGTAGTCGCCCACCAGCAGGCTGAACGGGTGCCCGCCGAAGGTGCCGTATTCTTCCTCGTAGATCTTCTTGAACAGCGCGCTTTGGTCGAATTCGACGGCTTTTTCCAGGTCGTTCTGCAGTTCTTTCTGCGTGACGTTGAGCAGGCGCAATTTCAGCCGGGTGCTGGTTTCGGTGTTCTGTACCAGCAAGTGCAGGCCGCGCCAGGAGGCTTCGAGTTTTTGCAGGTCGGGGTGGTGCAGCACTTCGTTGAGCTGGGCGCTGATCAACTCGTCGATCTGGCTGATGCGGTCGTTGATCATTGCCACCGTGTCCTTGTCGATGGCCATGCCTTCGTCGAGGACCTGGGTAGCGAATTCGGCCAGCATGTCGCGGGCGTAGTCTTGCTGGCTGTCGTCGTGGGCCATGCGGCCTTCGGCGATGATCTTGTCCAGCAAGGACAGGGTCTGGGTCGTGCTCTCGCTGGTTTGAGCGCTGGATGAAGCAGGCATGGCGTTATCTCCCTTGAATGATGCGCGCGATCAGGCCTGTGGTTCGGCCGGGGCAGGGTCATCGTTGGCGGCGACGGTCGGCAGCTCTTGCGTGGCGTCCTGGGGCCGGGCCGACTTGATCTCCTGCAGGCCTTCGGTGTTGGCGATCACGTCACGCAGCAATTTGTCCAGGTCATCGTTGCCGTCGAGCTTGGTCAGCAAGTCCCGCAGGCGTTGGCGCGCTTCGAACAACCGGCGCAATGGCGTGACCTGCTCCACGACCTTGACCGGGTCGAAGTCGTCGATGTGGCGGAAGTTGAGCTCGATGTTGAGCTTGCTGTCGTCGCCGCTGAGGGTGTTGTTCACCTGCAGCGTGGCTCGGGGGGAGATGGAGGCGAGCACCTCATTGAAATTGTCCCGATCGATTTCCGTGAAGCGCCGCTCGGCGAGCTTGGGCAGCGGGTCCAACGGCTTGCCCGAGAGGTCGGCCAGAATGCCGACGACTAGTGGCAATTCTTTTTTCTCGATGGCGTTGCCGATTTCCACGTCATAGGTGATCTGGACGCGGGGAGGGCGGACTCTGTCGAGCTTGTGCTGGGTACTTTCTGCCATGGCGGCCGACTCCGATGCATGTAGGAAGCAATGCATCGGGAGGCCCGCTCATCGCATTCCCTTGCTGATCCGCAGGTTGCAAATGGAGGGCAGAAAACCTGTCATTCCCTTGACGAACCTGGTCCATTCGACCGTGCTGGTCGAACTATCCAAGACGCTAGAACAGGTCTATAAAAATGCAAGCGAAAACAATTTTTGACCGCTGAGAAAAGGAAGATTCATTTTGCGTGTCTTTTTTTCCGGATTTTTTTTGAGCCTGACGCTCACCGGTTGCTCGCTTTTTGCCCCCAGTGTCGATCTGGACAGCCTGACCCTGGACGTCGCGCCCCGGGCCAATGACGACACGCCGATCGCGGTGGATTTCATCGCGGTGAACGACCCGGACCTGCTCAAGCAGCTGTCAGGCATCACCGCCAGCCAATGGTTTGCCGAGCGCGAACAGTTCCAGCGCGACTATCGTCAACTCATGGCGGTGTGGGGGCTGGAGCTGGTGCCGGGGCAATTCATCGACCGCCAACCCTTCCCATTGGAGGGCCGGCGCGCCGCTGGACTTTTGGTCTTCGCCAGCTATAACACTCCCGGAGCGCACCGGCTTCGGCTGGACGATCAGCGCAAGGCCTGGCTGAAGTTCGACAGTCGCGAGATGACCCTCGTCAACGATGGCCAGCGCGACGACAGTCAACCTTGAGTAAACCGCGGGCCGCCCTGCGCGGCGACACTGGGATGTCGAAGGGAGTCGTATGAGTCTGTTACCTGACGCGGTGTGCTGGCATGAGGGCATGCAATTGCTGCCCCAGCATTTTCAACTGCAAGGGCTGCGTGCCGAGGCCCTGGCCGCGCATTTCGCCGGCGCCTGCAATCCTTGGTTCTGGGGCGTCAGCCAGTTGGAAGTCGACCCGTCGGCCCTCAGCGCCGGCCAGGTACGGCTGCTGCAACTGCAAGGCACCTTGCCGGACGGCTTGCCGGTCAACCTGCAGGCGGGCGTCGGGCCGTCCCTGGAGCTGGACATCACCGAGGCCATCGACAAGACCGCCGATGCCACCGTGACCATTTACCTCGCCGTCAGCCCCCTGTGGCGCGCCGGGCAACTGCTGCCACTCAAGGGCCGTTTGCAATCGGTGGTCGGCGAGGCGTTGCCGGACCTGACCAGCGGTGAATTTCCCGAGTCGATCACCGTCTGGCGACCCAACCCGAGGCTGTGCACGCAACTGAGCAAAGCCGATTCGATCTGCCTGCCGCTGCTGCGCATCCGCAAGGAGGGCGGTGGTTTCTGGCGCGTGCCCTACACGCCACCGACGCCAATCCTGTTGCCGGAGTCGGCCCTCGGTCGCCGGGTCGCCGGGGTGTGTGCCCGGGCCCGGGAAAAATGCATGTTTCTCGCCGGTCGCTTGCGTCAGGCCCAGGCGGCCGGCAACCAGGACGATGCCATGGAGATCCGTCGGCAGTTGACCGCCTTGTGGGCCCGCTTGCCGGAAGTCGAGGGCGCACTGAACACCCGCGTGGCGACGCCCCAGGCACTCTACGGTTTGCTGCTGGGGCTGGCCGGGAGCTGGTCGGCCCTCGATCCGTTGGCGGGCGTCCCGGCCTTCGCACCGCTGGATTTCCTTGAGTTGCAGCGGGGCTACGAGCCGTTGCTGGACTGGCTGGAAACCACCCTGGAACTGGTTCGCGCCGGCTATCGCAGCCTGGCCTTCGAGCGCAACGAACAGGTCTTCTCGATCCAGTTGCCGGACGATCAGCCGGATCAACGCCTGGTGATCGGTCTGCGCATGCCCAACGGTGCCAGCGAGCAAGCGGCGGCCGACTGGTTGCGCGGGGCGATCATCGCGTCGGCGCGGCACGTACCGCTGCTGAGCCGGCAACGCATGAGCGGTTTGCCCCATCAGGCCATGAGCCGCAACGAACAGGTGGCCTACAGCGTCGGCGACGATACCCGTTTGTTCGTGGTGGCTGCCAGCGGGCAATGGTTCGACGGGCAGTTGCCTCTGCACATCGTGGCGCCGGCATCGGCCCAGGCCAGCAGCCCGTGGCAAGTGGTGTTGTTCGTGGCGCAAGCCAGTGAAAGTGCCTGATCGCAAAAGGGGAGTCGTATGCCTGACGGAAGTGGCGGGGCGGTTCGGAGTCTGCATGAGGCGCCGCTGAGCAGCGCTTTTCGCCAAGCCTGGTTGAAGTGGTCCCAGGAGTGGCAAGACTTGCCCAAGGACAGCGACCCCGCAGTATTGGTCAATCGGGTGGTGGAGTTTTCCGGGCGCAGCGCCCAGCGCCTGTGGCGGGTAGCCTTCGCCACCGTCGGCGATGCGGCCACCGAGCAGGTCAAGGCGCTGGTCTATGCCTTCGTGGCGCTGGTGGACGAAACCCTGCTGTTCAGCCCCTGGCCCGGGCAACTGGCCTGGCAGCAGCACCCCCTCGAATCACGCATGTATGCCAGTCGCCAGGCGGGCGAGCGCTTGCCGGCGGCGATCAAGAAATTGCTGGACGAGCAGATGCCTGGTACCCGGGACCTGGCGAATGTCTACTTGCAGTGCCTGATCCTGGGGTTCCAGGGGCGACTGCGTGGCGAGCCCGGCCAGCTCCAGCAGGCTAAATGGCGCGCGGCGCTGTTCACCTTTGCCTGGCAACACGACCCCGATTACGTCGATGTCAGCCAGCGTCTGGCGTTGGCTGCGGCGGCACCGCCGGTGCGCATGCCGGTGCAGCAGTCGTTGCCGGACGGCTTGCGCCTGGGGCTGGCGATCCTGGCAATGGTGTTGTTGCTCACCGGCCTGGGGCAGGTGTTCTGGCGTGACATTCGCCTGGAGCTCGAACCGGTGCTGCAACTGGGCGAATCAGTGGTTCAGGAGCAGGATTCATGAGCACCTTGAACATCGTCGTCCTGGTGTTGCTCGCCATCGTCGTGGTGTTGTCGGTCGCGGCCCTGATCTGGTGGCTACGGACCCAGGGCGGGGCGGCCATCCGCAGTTTCTATGGTGCGGTGCGTCACATGGAGCAGGAGCAGGGCACCCGCGACCGCTATCAGATGCCCTGGCTGATGATGCTCGGCAACGAAACCGACGGTGCCCAACTGTGTACCCAGTGGCGCTTGCAACCGACCGACAAGGTGGCCTGGTTCGGGCGTTGGTTTTGCGATGCCGAAGGCGCGGTGCTGGTGGTGCCCCAGGCGCTGTTCCTGCCCGATGAAGGCATGAACCGGCAGCGGGGCAACTGGTGGCGCCTGCTCGGGCTGATGTTGCGCTTGCGCAGCAAGCGGCCATTGGATGCGGTGATCTGGACCGTGCCGTTCAGTACCCTTGATGACATCGAGCACACCACCGAGCTGAGCCTCAAGGTCCGGCGCTGCTTCATCGACCTTCTGCAACGCTTCGGCCTCAGCCTGCCGGTGTATGTGGTGATCACCGGGATGGAAGAACTGCCCGGGTTCCAGGAACTGGTCAGCGCGCTGCCCGCCGAGGCGCGGGAGTCGATGCTGGGCTGGTCGTCGCCGTATTTGCCGGACGCGGCGTGGCAGTCGCAGTGGAGTGACCAGGCGCTGGACCAGGTCAACGCGGCACTGTCGCAGTCGATCATCGAGATCGGTGCGCTGTCGGGACAATTGGGCACCGATCTTTATGGCTTGCCGGAGCGTTTCGAAAGCTTGCGGCGGGCCTTGCAGATCCTGCTGGAGCCGGTGTTCCAAGGCAACGCCCAAGGCGAAGCGCCGCGTTTTCGCGGGGTGTATTTCACCGCCAGCCAGGCGCCGGCCGTCAGCGGCGACGGCTTGACCGCCGCCGACAGCGCCCAGCGGCAAACCGTGTTCGCCCGGCAGTTGTGGTCGCGGCGGCTGGTGGCCGAACGTGGCCTGGCCCAGCCGGTGCCACGGCTGTTGCGCTTGCGCCAGCGCGGGCATCGCTTGGCCGCGGCGGCGGCGTTGGTGGTGGGCCTGGTCTGGCTGGGGAGCATGGTCTGGGTCTGGCACGATTCGGTGGAAGAAGCCGAGGGACTGTCGCGGTTGATCCTCGGCGCCCATAAGAACCACCTGGTGGTCGACCCTGACGAACCGCAACTGGAGCCGACCCGGCACAACGTGCAGAACTACTGGAACGTGCTGGAAAAAGCCCCGCGCTGGCGCTTCGTCTCGGTGGTCTTTCCCACCTCGTGGTTCTCTTCCGTGGACACACAACTGGAGAATGGCTTGCGCCTGACCGCCCGGCATCATTGGATATTGCCGTTGCGGGATTTGTTGAACGCCGACCTGGAACAGCTCAAGTCCATCCGTAACACCGAGCGGCGGGGCAACGTCGAGAGCGAAGACCCGGCGCAATGGCAGAGCTACGTGAAGGCCAAGGCACTGGTGGACCTGGCGGTGCGCCTGGAACAGCATAACCAGATGTTCAGCCAGGTGGTGAACGATCCCAAGGCGCCGCTGGACGAACTGGTGCAACTGAGCAATACCGCGTTGTCCCTGGGCCTCAACACCGGCACCTTGAGCCGCGCCCATTTCTACAACCGGGTGCTGTTCGATGCCCAGAACAGCGATTTGAAAGGGCTGGACCTGAACGCCGCGCGCCCGGTGATCGCCGATAACTTCACCGGCCTGATGCAGCGCTGGCTGGACCATTACTTTCTGGCGGACAACTTCGTGCGCCAGGCCGGTTATCTCAAGCTGCACCTGCAACAGCTGGAGGCCGGCAGCGGCAATTCCTTGAGCGAACTCGAAGACCTGATGGCGCTGATCGACGATTTGCAGACGCTGGTCAGCCTGACCAATTCGGCCTGGGGCCGAGGCAAGGGCCAGGATTTGGTACCCGGCTACAGCCAGATGCTGGACAAGGTCAGTCACAGCGCTTTGCTGGGGCCGGATATCGAGCAGGACCTGGAGAGCCAGGCGGCGAAGTTGCAGCAGAGTTTTCGCGACCAGTGGATCGTCCAAACCGGTTCTCGAGACAACCTGCTGGTGCAACAGGGCAGTGGCCTGCTGGTCCTGCAGGATCATGTCACGGCACTGGACGGTGCGGTGCAGGCGTTGTTCAAGCGCGACTTCGTGGCGTTGGCCCTGCAGAAGGCCCCGTCGGACAGTAACCCCGATGCGATGGGCCAGGGTAATGGCGGCGATGATTTCAGCGTCGCGCTGAACTACTTCGCCAGCTACAAGAGCTATGCCAGTGAAGAACTGCCGCGCATTCCGCCGGATTACCGTGACGCGCTGATGCAGGCCGCCGAAGGTGCCGCCGCACAGGCCATGTGGTTGAGCCTGGATGAAAGCGAGGAGTCGTTGCCCGGCATGGGCTTCAACGTGCAAACGGCCCAGGCCGTGGCGTTGCAAAAAGCCTTCATGGATGTGCACCGCGGCGACCTGGCGATCCGTTTCCAGCGTCTGCTCAATCGCCGGGCATTGGCGCAGATCAAGAGTGGCCTGGACGAAATCGATGCCCAGCCGCTGTTCAGCCAGCGGGCCGATATCCAGCGCTGGGATGGTTCGAAAAACTTCGGCTTGCAGCTCTACGGTGCCAGCGATCCACAAGACTTGAAGCTGAGCCTGAGCCAGCAATTCGGCGTGATGCTGCAGGTCGCCGAGCAACGAATGCCTGCCCTGGAATGGCTGATCGTCCAGCAGGACAACCTGTCGGCCCTGGAGCACGACCAGGTGGCGCGTTTCATGGCCCTCAACGATGAGTTGCTCAAGTACAAGAACCAGAACCCTGCCAGTTCGGCGGCCCAATTGGAGCAATTGGTGAGCCGGGATTTTATCGCCATGGACACCACCTCCTGCGCGCAGATCTTGCAGACCTCCAGCCTGCCCAGCGGGCGCGGTGACCTGGCCCAGCGCACGATCGCCTTGCAGCAGGGTGCCCTGCAACGCTGCCTGTACCTGCAACAGAACCAGGCGGCGACCGCCTGGAATGACCTGGCCAACTATTTCAATCAGTACCTGGCCGGGCGTTTTCCGTTTGCCCAGGATGCGCGAGCCAGCGATGCCGACCCGGCGCGGGTTCAGCACCTGCTGGAACTGATCGACACGCGCCTGCCTCTGGCCCAGGCCGGGTTGGCGTTGAGCCAGACGCCGGAGCGACTGGCGGCCGAGGATTTTCTCAACCGTTTGAAACAGGCCGGCACCTGGCTCGGGCCGCTGTTCGTGCGTGACAAGAGTGGCATTCTGGGCGTGGAGATGGACGTGCGCTGGCGCACCGATCGTGATGAAGAGCGCGGCGCCGACCAGGTGATCGCCTGGGGCCTGAACGCCGGCAACCAGCAGATCAGCTACCCCGGAGGCAGCCAGCAGAACCTGCGCTGGATGGTGGGTCAGCCCGTGAGTCTGACCTTGCGCTGGGCCCGTAACGGGTACCAGCGTCCGGCCAACGACCCCTTGCAACCGAACCTGGTGGTGCGCGACCTGGAGGCCGGTTGGCAGTACCAGGGGCCCTGGTCATTACTGCGCCTGATGCGCTCGCTGGGGGCGGCCCAGCGCCAGCCGAATGTCGACTACACTGATTTTCCCCTGGCCCTGCAACTGCCGGTCACTGCCCAGACCCAGGCCCGCACGGCGGAGCGGACACTGATGTTCGTGCGCCTGTCGTTGATGAGCCAGGGCTCCAAGCTGCCGTTGTCGATCCCGCCGCTGCCGACGCGGGCACCCCGTTCACCTTTCATGGCGACCGCATCGAGCCCCGCCATCGCCACCCGTGAGGAGGGCCTGTGAGCTTGCCGATATCGCCTTTACCGGAGCTGGTTACTCAGTTGCTCGAGCCGATCAGCGCCGAATCGCCCTGTGGCCAGGACCTGCGCTACGAACCGGAATACGACCAACTGCGCGAATTGCGTCGGGAGGACGACACCAGCTTGCCCACCGGTGTGTGGCAGTCTTCGATCAAGCGCGCCCTGTGGCCGGACCTGGAACGGCTCGCGACCACGCTGCTGTTGGAGCGCAGCAAGGACTTGATGATCAGTGCCTGGCTGGGGGAAGCCTGGTTGCATAGGGCTGGGCTGGAGGGGTTGCCGGGCAGCCTGGCGCTGGTGGCGGGGTTGTGTGAACGTTATCCGGAGCAGTTGCATCCCCAGGCCGATGAAGGCGACCAGTCGTGGCGGGTGACCCCGTTGGAGTGGCTGGCCCGTCGCTACAGCGAAGTGTTGCTGACGCGGGTACCGTTGCTCGATGGCCGGGACCCGGCGTTTACCAGTTTTTGCCTGGACGACTGGCAACGCTTGCAACGTCAGCAAGTGTTGGTCAACGACAGCAAGAACGCCAAGGCCTCGGCGGAAGCGGCGCGCAACGAGCAAAAAAAACTCAGCGAACTGATTCGCAGCACACCCTTGTCGTTCTGGTTGCATCGCCAGGGCAGCCTGATGTTGAGCCTGCAGCACCTGCAACGGCTCGAAGCCTGGAGCGACGCTTACCTGGGCAACCTGGCCCCGGGTTACAAATCCCTGCAGGACGTGATGCAGGCGTTGTTGACACTGGTGGAGGAGTTCATCGCGATGCACCCACAGCAACCCACCGCCGTGCCGGTGCAAACGTCCCCGGCGGCTACGACGCCGACGTCCGAGCCGCAGGCGGCACCTGCCCAGGTCTTCCAGGAGCCGGCCAATCGTGAAGAGGCCTACCGACAGCTATTGGTAATCGCCGGTTACCTGGCTCGTACCGAGCCCCACAGCCCGGTGCCCTACCTGATCCGGCGCGGCGTGGAGTGGGGCAACAAGCCGCTGAGCGAACTGCTGGGGGAACTGATCAGTGCCGATGCCGAATCCCGGCGGTTGTGGACGTTATTGGGCGTTCTCTAACGCTCTTCATCGGGCCACGGCACAGGCGTTAGCACCGGTTTGCCGGAAAAGAACGCGGTCAGGTTCTGGCCCACCAGCTCTACCATTGCGCGGGTCGCTTCCGGCGACAGGCCGGCCACGTGGGGTGTGAGCACGACGTTGGGCAGGTTTCTCAGCGCCTGCGGCACCTCGGGCTCGTGATCGAACACATCCAGGGCCGCTCCGGCAATTCGCCGGTGCTCCAGGGCGCTGATCAGATCGGCGGTGGCAACCACGCTAGCCCTGGCGACGTTCACCAGAAACCCTTTTGGGCCGAGTGCATCGAGGGTCTGCTTGTTGATCAACTGCCGGGTATCCAGGCCGCCTGGCGTGGCGACGACCAGGAAGTCCGAGACCCGCGCCAGTTCCGTGGGCGTGGCGCAGAAGGTGTAGGGCACGTCATTGCGTACCCGGCGATTGTGATAGCTGACACTCATGTCAAAGCCAAGGGCTGCCCGTTTGGCGATCGCCATGCCCACCGCGCCAAGGCCCAACACGCCTAGCCGCTTACCGGCCAGGGATGGGCGCGCACTCCTCGGCCATTCGCCCCGTCGCAGGGCGGCATCGCAATGGGGTATGTCGCGCACCAGCGCCAGCAACAACGCCATGGCATGGTCGGCAACCGACGACGCGTTGACCCCGGCGCCATTGGTCACCACGATGCCCCGCTGGCGCGCGGCCTGCAGGTCCACCTGCTCGTAGCCGGCGCCGATCACGCAGATGATCTGCAGGTTGGGCAGGGCGGCGATTTCTTCCGCCGTCAAACCCAGGGGGCCACGGGTCAATACCGCGCTGAAGCGTTCACCGTGTTCGAAAATCGCTGTCTTGCGTTCGGCCGGCGTGGGCGCCAATTCCAGGTGGTAGCCCTGCCGTTCGAGAATGGGCAGGTATTCGTTGACGGTTTCAACCAGTACCAGAACGGTTGCGGTCATGCTGGGCTCCTGTGGGCGCTGGACGATTGCGGTATTCAACCTGATTGTAGGAGTCGGGGGCAGGGGGCTCTGGGTTTTTATGTGCATTTCGGATTTTGTTGACGGGTACATATCCATTGCTGCGGTCACGGCTACTTAGGGTTCCGCCCTGACGGCGGCTCACTTTTGAAAAGCGCAAAAGTAAGCAAATGTATGGTCAGCCCATCTCCTGCAACCACGGGCGATGAGCGGTAAAGCATGCTTGCACTAATGTATCCGGGCT